>JALFXH010000022.1 GCA_022786965.1 Clostridiales bacterium | reverse complement strand
ATGGACAGGGAGATGCGCTTGTTCTCGGCATCCACATCGGTGATCTTGACCTTCACGTCCTGACCCTCGGACAGGACATCCTCGGGCTTTCCGATGCGGCGGTCAGCGATCTGGGAAATGTGAATCAGGCCGTCCACACCGGGCAGAATCTCGGCGAAGGCACCGAAGGTCATGAGCTTCACAACCTTGGCATCCACCACATCGCCCACGGCGTAGTTGGTCATGAACTGGTTCCAGGGGTTCATCTCAGCGGTCTTGTAGCCCAGAGAAATCTTGTGCTTCTCGGGGTCGAAGGAGATGACGTACACATCGATCTCGTCGCCAACCTTCACAACATCAGCGGGAGTCTTGATGCGGTTCCAGCTCAGCTCGGAGACATGAACCATGCCGTCCACACCGCCGATGTCCACGAAGGCGCCGTAGGAAGTCAGGGACTTGACAACGCCGTGGTACTTCTTGCCCACTTCGATCTCCGCCCAAATCTTCTCCTGAGCAGCCTTGCGGGCCTCGGAGGAGACAGCGCGAATGGAGCCGATGACACGGCGGCGGGCACGATTGACCTCGGTAATCTTCATCTGCACGGTCTTGCCCACCATGCCGGTCATGTCACCGCCCTTGGCGATGCCGGACTGGGAAGCGGGAATGAAGACGCGGATGCCCTTCACATTGGAAACCAAGCCGCCCTTGTTCTCCTCGGTAATGGTGCCTTCCACGGTGGTCTTATCCTCCACCCACTGGGCCATGTCGTCCCAGACCTTCAGGCCGTCCAGCTTCTTCTTGGACAGCTGAACAGTGCCCTCCTGATCGTTGACGCGGACAACGAACACCTCGATCTCGTCGCCAACCTTCAGAATGTCCTCGGGCTTGACGGAAGGATCGGTGCTGACTTCGTCATAAGGGATGTAGCCGGCGTGCTTGGTGCCCAGATCTACCTGAACCTCGGTGTTACCGATACCGGTAACGGTGCCAACGACCTTATCTCCTGTATTTAAAGTCTTGATGGACTGTTCGAGAAGCTCGGCAAAGTTCTCCTCCTGCACAGCCTCAACATTGGTAATTTCGCTCATAGTCTTGTTGACCTCCTTTATAATCCACGCCGGAGTCGACGCTCCGGCAGTGATTCCAACATCAGTAGCACCGGAAAAGTCCTGGGCTTTCAGCTCGGCGGCGTTGTCCACCAGAAAGACTTTATCGCAGTGTTCTCGGCAAATCATAGCGAGACGGCCTGTGTTGGAACTGCTGGGGTCTCCGACAACGACCATTGCGTGGCATACTTCACTCAACTCTGCTGCTTCGCTTTGCCTATACTCAGTTGCTCTACATATTGTATCAAAAATTTTCAAGTTAGTAAACTGTTTTTTTGCAATTTCACAGCACGTTTTCCACAAAGATTCCGTACTTGTTGTCTGTGAAACTATGCAAATCGCCGAATTCTTTGCGGCATCACCGGATTCTGCCCAGTTTTTCAGATCCTCCGGGCCGGCAAACACCCTGCAGTCAGAGCACCATCCGGCAATGCCCTCCACCTCGGGATGGGTTGGCGTGCCGATGATGATAGGAAGTCTCCCCTCCTCCTCAGCCCTGCTGACAATGGTGTGAATCCGCTTGACAAAGGGGCAGGTGGCGTCAATAATCTCCACATTCTGCGCTTCCAGCCGCTCATACACCGCACGGCTGATGCCGTGGGAGCGGATGATGACCGTCTCACCGGGCAGCGCCTCCTCCGGGGTATCAATGACCCGGACGCCCATTTTTTCAAACTTATCCACCACATGGCGGTTGTGGATGATGGGGCCCAGGGTGGCCACCTTCTTCCCGGCCTGGGCAGCCTGCTCCACCAGCTCCACCGCCCGGCTGACGCCAAAGCAAAAGCCGGCGCTTTTCGCAACCCGTACGCTCACCCCATCACCTTCTTCGCGATGGTTTCCTTCATGGCGGCGATAACCTCGTCAATACCCATGTCAGAGGTGTCCAGCTTGATGGAATCCCGGGTCATTTTCAGAGGCGCCACCTCCCGGTGGGTGTCCTGGAAGTCGCGCTGCTGAATTTCCTTCAGAATCTTCTCGTAATCCGCCTTCTGTCCCTTTTCCAGCAGTTCTTTGGTGCGGCGGCGGGCACGAACCTCGGGTGAGGCCGTCAGGAAGAACTTCACCGTGGCCTTGGGCAGAACCACGGAGCCGATATCCCGGCCGTCCATAATGACATCGTGGTTTTCAGCCACCTCCCGCTGCATGTCCAGCAGCATATCCCGGACGATGGCGTGGGCGGAGATGATGCTGGCCTTCTGGGAAATCTCCTGGGTGCGGATATCCTTGGTCACGTCCATGCCGTTCATGATCATGTGCTGGACGCCCTCAGCATCGTACTCAATACGGATGGTCAGCTCGTCGATGTAACGGGTGATGCCGTCAATATCCTTGGGAGAGACGCCCCACAGGTCAAAAAAGTAGGCAACGGTGCGGTAAATCGCCCCAGTATCCACATAATGATAGCCCAATTCTGCCGCCAGACGGCGGGCGATGGTGCTCTTGCCAGCGCCGGCAGGGCCGTCGATGGCGATGGAAATTTTCTTTGCCATAAAATTATCCTTCCTTTATCCCTTTCTCAGCTTCGCAAGGGCGGCGGCCTCCCGGGCCAGCACCTGCTGGGCGGTGAGCCCCAAGAGTCTTCCGGTTTCCTCCGGACCGACGGGCTTTCCGCCCTCCAGGCCGAAGCGCAGGTTCAAAAGTCTCGCGTCCGTCTCGTCCAGACCGGACAGCAGATCCCCGATGCGTTGGCGCATCTGGAAGAGTGCCGTATCCTCCACCGCCTGCTCCGCTTCCGGTTCCTCTTCCTCCTCCGGGCGGATAGCCTTGTCCAGCATCCGGGCGTTGTCCATCATTTTTTGGACTCTCCGGGCTTCCTCCACATTCATATGAAGCTCGTCCGCAATTTCCTCAATGGTAGCATTGCGGCCCAGCTCTCCCAGCAGCCGTTCGTCCACCTGCCGGTAGTCCTCCATGGCCCGGCGCATTTTCTGTCCGATGCCGCTGCTGTGGGCCTGCACAATCACCGCCCGGGCCAGGTAGAACCGAATCCAGCGATCCCGGTGGGCGGCGTACTCGCCCTCCCGGTAGCAGCCGATGGCCTGCCACAGACCAAGACTTCCCTCCTGAATCAGATCCATCAGGAGAACACCATAGCCCACATACTCCTGGGCCAGCTGAATGACCCGGCTCAGGCCCAGATTGGTCAGGGCTTCCGCAGCGTCGCCCTTCTGTGCCAGCAGCTGCTCGTCACCGCAGACGGGAACCGCCGCCACTTCCTCAAGGTACAGCCGCAGGGGGTCGTTTGGCTCCAAATCCATCGGGTTCAGGCCCTCCCGCACCAGCTGGACTTCCTGCTTCAGTCGCACTGCCGTGTCTCCGGTTCCCCCGTTTTTCGGCAGGTCAGAGATATCAAGCTTCACGCAAGCGGTTTCCAGCTCCTGCAAAGCGTCCTCCAGAGCCTGCCCATCCTCCCCTTCCAGCAGGGTCAGAATTTGAGAAGCCGATACGGTGTCGCCCATGGTCAGGGACATCCGGAAAACCTCCCAGGGGTCCGGTTCAAAGGAAATTTCCAGATCATTCATTTAAAAAGTCCTCCAATCCCAGACTTTCTCCGTCTTTTTGCAGCTTATCCATGGCCTGGCGCTCAATCTGACGTACCCGCTCCTTGGAAATGCCCAGCTTTCTGCCGATCTCCTCCAACGAGTAGCACACGCCGTCCTCCATGCCGAAATGCAGCCGCAGAATCTGCTGCTGCCGCGGATTCAGCCGGGACAGCAAATCATGCATGGTTTTTTCCAGCTCCTGCCGCACCAGCTCCTCATAGGGCTGGGGGGACAGGGTGTCCTCCACCAGAGAACCCAGGACGCCGTCATCTCCCTCACCGGTGGGCACATCCAGAGAACACACATCCGGAGCAAGGCGCATCAGTTCCTTCACCTTTTCCTCTGGCAGTCCCACTCGCCGGGCAAGCTGGGCTGTGGTAGGTTCCTCGCCGGTCTCCTGGGTCAGTGCGTTTTTCGCCGCCTGCACCGCCCGCATTTTTTCCGCGGTGTGCAGGGGCACCCGAATGGGGCAGCCGTGGTTAATCAGGCACCGGGTCACGCCCTGGCGAATCCATTTGGTGGCGTAGGTGGAAAACCGGTAGTCCAGCGTATAGTCAAATTTCCGGGCAGCCGCCAGCAGGCCGATGCTGCCCTCCTGAATCAGGTCCATCAGCGCCACGCCCCGGCCGGCATACTCCCGGGCAATGCTGACCACCAGCCGCAGATTGGAATTAACCATCTGGCGGATGGCGTCCTCGTCCCCGGCGGCGCAGCGGCGGGCCAGCTCCTTCTCCTCCTCGGCGGTCAGCCGGGGGTAAGTACGGATCTCCCGCAAAAATTGGCGCATATCGTCCTCACCGGCGCTGACCGGCAGGTCTGTTTCTGTATCCAAAAGCTCTGTCATGGCTTTGTTCCTTTGCTTTTTTGCATTCTTTCCCGCAGAAGCATAATATCTTCCATGGATTTTGTTTGGGATTTCTGGTATTCCTCACGAATAATTCCAGCACAGTCCGCAAGGCCCTGATGGTTCACCGGCCCGGTCAGCCGCTGGGTGATGCCCGCAAGGCAGGCCATTTCCTCCGGGGTAAAGTCCGTCAGGCCCGACAGGGAGACTTCCAGCCCCTGCCGGTAGCGGTCAAACAGCTGAGAAAACGCCCTTCCCATGAATTCGCTGGAAAACATCTCCGGCTTCAATTCCGGGATTTCCCCGATCAGGGCAGGCTCTTTCAGAATTTGCGCCAGCACAACCTCCTCCGCCCGGGCGGATTTCATATTGTCGTAACGCAGTTTTTTGTCCGCGGGCTGTAGATTGCGCACCGGGGACAGGTCGATTTTCTCCTGTTTTTTCTTCTCCTGATAGGTTCGGCGCTTAAAAGCCCGGCCCACCTCCAGCTTCATGGCGTCCATGCTGATACCGGCGGCCTCAGCCACCCGGTTTCCGTAGACCTCCCGCTGGACGGAACTGCCGAGACTGCTGATCAGTTCCGCGGATTCCTGCAAATACTTTACCTTCTGATCGTCGTCCCGGAGGTCGTATTTTTTCAAAATGGCGTTCAGCTGGTACTCCACCCGGTTGGAGGATTCCTCCAAAAGAAGCTTAAACCGATCCGCGCCGAACTTTTTCAGGAATTCGTCCGGGTCTTTCGCGTCCCGCATTTGCAGAACCTTGACCTGCAAGCCCGCCTTTTCCAGAATGGGAATGGCCCGCTTGGTGGCGTTCTGCCCGGCTTCGTCGCCGTCGTAAATCAGAACCACCTGCTCGGTATACCGGGCCAGCAGATTGGCCCCGTCCTCCGTCAGAGCGGTGCCCAGGGAGGCTACGGCGCAGTCGAAGCCAAACTGATGCAGGGCGATGGCGTCCATGTAGCCCTCTACTAATATCAAGTATCCGAGTTTGCTTTTTTTCGCCAGATTCAGGGCAAACAGGTTCTTTCGCTTGTTAAAAATCAGGGTTTCCGGGGAATTTAAGTATTTGGCGGCGGACTTGTCCTTGTCATTCATGATTCGTCCGCCGAAGCCGATGACGTTGCCCCGGACGTCAATGATGGGGAACATCAGCCGGTCACGGAAACGGTCAAAAAGATTGCCGTTCTTCCGGGAGACGGTGACAAGGCCGGAATCCCGCAGCTCCTGATCGGTATAGCCCTTGGCCCTCAGCCAGTCCACCAGCGCGGTCCAGCTGTCCGGTGCGTAGCCGATGCCGAATTTCGTCAGAATGGACTTGGGCATCCCCCGCCCGGCTGCGTATTGCAGGGCATTTGCCCCCACGGGGGCGTAGAGCTGGCTGTGGTAGAACCGGGCCGCTTCCTTGTGCAGCGCCCACAGACGCTCCTGCTGGCGATAGCGGGACTGGTACTGCTCGTCCTCCGGCACCTCCAACCCTGCCCGTTTTGCCAGGGCACGGACGGCGTCCGGGTAGCTCAGGCCCTCGATTTCCATCTCAAAATTGATCACATTACCGCCCTTGTGGCAGCCGAAGCAGTAATAGATGCCCTTATCGGGCGCAACGGAGAAGGAGGCAGTTTTCTCTCCATGGAAGGGGCACAGGCCGAAGAGGTTGGAGCCGGAACGCTTCAAATTTACATATTGCCCAACCACATCTTCAATTGGATTCCGGGCCGTCAGCTCGTCCAAAAATGCCGGTGGAAACGCCATAGTCCCCCTCCTTTCTCTTTATAGAACCGATATTATATCACACTATCCCCGGACGTTCCAGCCCATGGGAATGAAAATTTCTGTATATTTGTCCACAGCGTAGTTGTCCGTCATGCCCGCGATGTAGTCACACACCGTGCGCTCCATGCCGTCAAAGGACAACTGGGGCTGAAAATCCTCCGGCAGAGCCTCCGGGTGGGCAATGTAGTATTCAAAGAGCCGGGCCAGCATGGCCTTGGCCTTGCTCTCCTCCCCCTTCGCCACGGGGTTCCGGTAGACCCGCTCAAACATGAAGGACCGGAGATCTTTCAACGCCTTTTCTACCTGCGGGGTCAGGCAGATGGCGCCGGCTTCCCGGGAGGTGCGGATCATGTCGGTCACCAGCGTATTGATCCGGCTGCTGTGGGTATCTCCCAGAATGTCCGTAATCTGCCGGGGCAAGTCTTCATTTGTAAGGATTCCCGCCCGGATGGCGTCATCGATATCGTGGTTGACGTAGGCGATCTGGTCGCTACGGCGGACAATCTGGCCCTCCAGGGTTTCCGGCCAGGTTTCCCCTGTGTGGCCCACAATGCCCATCCGGACCTCGTAGGTTAGATTCAGGCCCTGTCCGTCCTTTTCCAGCACGTCCACCACCCGCAGACTCTGCTCGTTGTGGCGGAAGGGCTTGCCCATGCACTGGGACAGGGCCGCTTCTCCGGCGTGGCCGAAGGGGGTATGGCCCAAATCGTGGCCCATGGCGATGGCTTCCGACAAGTCTTCATTCAGGCCCAGTGCCCGGGTGATGGTGCCAGCAATGCGGGAGACTTCCAGCGTATGGGTCATTCGGGTACGGTAGTGGTCGCCCTCGGGCTGCAAAAATACCTGGGTTTTGTGCATCAGGCGGCGGAAGGCCTTGCTGTGGACAATGCGGTCAATATCCCGCTGGTAGCAGGTGCGCACATCCTCCTGTCGAGGCTCCTCGTACCGGGGACGGCCCCGACTCCTGTCCGCAAAGGCGGCCAGTGGGTTCAGCCGCCTGTGCTCCAACCGCTCCAGTTCCTCTTTTACCGTCATGATATCACCCCGCATAGAATTGATAGAGTTATTATTCAGTTGACAGTGAACAGTTGACAGTTGATAGTTGTGGTATCCCTTCGGGATGGATCCGAAAAAGGTATCAAATAGAAAACTAGATATTCTCTCGAAGAAACCCGTCATTTCTGGCTTTTATAATATTATTCCGCAGGGACTCCTTAACTGTCAACTGTCCACTGTCAACTGTCAACTTAATTCCCCTTTTGTACTATACCGGAAATGCCCGGTACTCCTGACCGACCTCCATACCCTCTACCGTGCCGGAGGTCATATCTGTCAGTCTGTCAAGAAATTTCTGGGTCTGGGCCTCGGGGAACAGCAGCTCCAGCTCCACCTCGGCACCAAAATCGGTGCTGCGGATGATGCCGCCGAAGGCCTCCGCTTCCAGCTTGACCCGCTCATAAAAGCTGTAGGGGCAGGGCACATACAGCACCGTCCACACCCGTTTCATGGATTTTCCCGCCGCGTCCACGGCGATTTTCGCGCCTTTGGTATAAGCCCGCACCAGTCCCCCAGCTCCCAGCAGAATGCCGCCAAAATACCGGGTCACCACGCAGACAACATTAAATAGATTCTCCCGCTGCAAAACCTGCAGCATGGGCATTCCCGCAGTACCGCCGGGTTCGCCGTCATCGGAAAACCGCACCGCGCCGTCCCGGATGATGTAGGCCCAACAGTTGTGGGTGGCGTCATAATGCTGCTTCTTCATCTCCTGAATCCGGGCCAGGGCCTCTTCCTCGGTATCCACAGGCCAGATTCTGCCGATAAAGCGGGACTTTTTTTCAATAAACTCCGCTTCCCCAAACTGGGTCGGGATCAGGTATTCGTCCAAGGGTTCAGTACTCCTTCACAACGTACTCCCGGAGCCGTCCGAAGAGGATGGCGTCCAGAACCGTCTCCACTTCGATGCCCGCATCGGTGTACTCCACCTTCTTCACCTGGGCATTGTCGTGGAGCGTCTCCACCATGCCGCCCTTGGAATAGGGGAAGCGCAGAATCACATGGTGCCGGGAATGGCCCAGGGCTTCCTCGATGGCTTTCAGCAGACCGTCCATATTCTTACCCTTCTTGGCGGAGATGGCAACACAGTCCTTGCCTACCGGAATGTCCTCGGAATAGACAAGGTCTGCCTTATTGTAGCACCGCAGGACAGGGGTATCCGGCTTTGCCAGCTTGGCAATCAGCCTGTCCACCACCGCCACATGAGCTTCCAGATCCGGGTCAGACACATCGATGACGTGGAGCAGAAGGTCGGCATATTCCAACTCCTCCAGGGTGGCGTGGAAGGCGTTCACCAGATGGTGGGGAAGCTTGGCGATGAAGCCCACGGTATCGGACAGAATTACGTCCAGATTGTCGGAAACCGTCAGCTGCCGGGAGGTGGTATCCAGGGTGTCGAACAGCCGGTTGTTGGCGGGAATGCCCGCGTTTGTCAGCTGGTTCAAAAGGGTAGATTTGCCCGCGTTGGTGTAGCCCACGATGGCAACCACCGGGATGGAATTCTTCATCCGCCGCTCCCGCTGGACGGCCCGCACCTTGCGCACCTGCTCCAGCTCGTCCTCCAGCCGGGCAATCCGCTCCCGGATATGACGGCGGTCGGTTTCCAGCTTGGTTTCGCCGGGGCCACGGGTGCCGATGCCGCCGCCCTGCCGGGACAGGCTCACACCCATGCCGGACAGCCGGGGCAAAAGATACTTATACTGGGCCAGCTCCACCTGCAGGCGGCCCTCTTTTGTTTTGGCCCGCTGAGCGAAGATGTCCAGAATCAGGGCACTGCGGTCCAGCACAGTGACACCGATGATCTCCTCCAGCGCCCGGATGTTGCCGGGAGACAGCTCGTTGTCGAAAATCACCATGGTGGATGCGGTGGCCTCCACCAGCATCCGCACCTCCTGGGCTTTCCCCTCGCCGATGAAGCTGTGGGAATCCGGGGTGTGGCGGTTTTGCAGCACCTTGCCGGTGCAGAAGCCGCCAGCGGTTTCCAACAGATCTTCCAATTCTTCCAAGGATTCCGCGGTGGCAGTCTGTTCCGCCGTGAAGCAGTCGGCGTTCAGGCCCACCAGAACTGCCCGCTCCTGTACTTTCTCGTCAAAATTCGATTCCATAGTACCTCCAAAGATACATTATAAAGATACATTATATTTTAGTATACCACACAAAGCACCGGGCGGACAACTGTTTTTCACTGAAAAAGCAAAAAATCCGCACCACGGTGATCCGTAGTGCGGAATTTCTGCTCTTACTTCAGGCCAAAACGCTTGTTGAAGCGATCAACACGTCCACCGGTGTCAACCAGCTTCTGCTTGCCGGTATAGAAAGGGTGGCACTTGGAGCAGATCTCAACACGAATGTCCTTCTTGGTAGAACCAGTGGTAAAGACATTGCCGCAGGCACAGCGGATGGTGGTCTGTTCGTACTTGGGATGGATACCTTCCTTCATTTCGTTCACCTCTTTCGTATCAGTTAAAGGGCATAGATGCCCTAAGCAATCTTCAATCGCCCGGATATCATATCACAATGAATCAAAGAATGCAAGCACTTTTTTTGTTTTTTTGAAAAAACCTGTTAAAACGCCCAGTTGCCATTTCGGAACACAGGCACTACCCGGCCGTCCTCGCAAATCGCGTCAATATTCATGCTGTCGCAGCCGATCATGAAGTCCTCATGGTTCATGGAATCGTTGACACCCAGCGCCCGGCACTCCTCCAGCGTCCGGTTCTGGAAATCGGCGATGGTATCGGCAAAGCCGAAGCCCAGAGCCAGATGGCAGGCGGCGTTTTCATCGAACAGGGTGTTGTAGAACAGCAGTCCGCTCTCCGCGATGGGGCTTCTCTGAGGAACCAGCGCGCATTCGCCAAGATAGGCTGCGCCCTCGTCCATGGAGATCATGGTGTTCAGCAGCTCCTCGCCCTTCTCGGCCTTAGCTTCCACGGCCTTGCCGTTTTCAAAGCGGATGGAGAAGTTTTCAATCAGCTGGCCCTGATAGCTCAGGGGTTTTGTGGCGTAGACGATACCCTCCGCTTTCCCCTTCATGGGAGAAATGAAGCATTCCTCGGAGGGGATGTTGGGATTGAAGGTGAAGCCCTGCAGGCTGGTCTCGCTGCCGCCGCACCAGCGGGCCTCTGGAATCATGCCCACAGTGAGATCGGTGCCGTTTTCGGCAGTGTAGTGCAGGCTCTGAATGTGTAGGCTGTTCAGGTAATCACACCGGGCTTTCAGGTCGGCGTTGTGCTCAGCCCAGGCGGCGATGGGGTCCTCGGTGACCCGGGAGGTATAGAGAATGGCTTCCCACAGCTTTTCCACGGCGGTGCTGGTACGCATTCCGGGGAACACCTTTTTCGCCCACGCTTCGCCGGGGACGGCGGCAATGCACCACTGATCCCGGTTCTCCCGGCGGTCCCGGTAGGGCTTGATGATGGGATAGCGCAGCTGGCGGGCCTTGGCGGCCTTGTCCATATTGACACCCTTCAGTCCGTCGGGGTCCTCTGATTCCAGATAGATCCGGCAGGGCAAGGCCTCACAGAAGTGCTCCTGACGGACCTTCTCCCACTCCTCAACGGTGCCCAGGGTTTTCAGGCTCTGATGGCGGACGGCCAGCTTTTCCAGAGGCTGGTAGGCCCACTCCACAATGACCTTTTTCGCCTTGGCCTTGTAGGCTTCCTCAACCACCATCTGAACGAACTCGGGCTGATCCAGGCCGGCGTGGATCATGACCTCCTGTCCCTTCTGGACATTGACGCCGCAGCGGACGATCAATCGGGCGTATTCCCGCAAAACAGTCTTTTTCATAGGTATTACTCCTTTTTGATAAGCTCTCGTTATGGTAGCAGATTTTTATGAAAAGGTCAATACTGTTGCATTCTTCCTTTCCTGCGTGTATAATGCAGTTACAATGAAATGCTTATCGACATAACGCAGCAGGAGGATAAATTGGAATTTGGCGATCAAAGCCTTCCCCTTTGGGGAAGGTGGCCGAGCGTTAGCGAGGTCGGAAGAGGTTCCTTCCGTTTCGCCGAAATTTGGTTGTGTATCCAAAATGGTACTGCCCTCTTCCGCCCCCTGCGGGGGCACCTTCCCCAAAGGGGAAGGCATTGGCATCGCCAAATTCCACTTTACCGCTTTGCTGTCTTTGTCCGATAACTATTTTTATATGGAATGGGAGAAATGATTATGCTGACACGGGAACAGTTACAGCAAAAAATCGCGGGTGGCCTGCGGATTCTGGACGGCGCCACCGGCTCCAACCTGCGCAATGCCGGTATGCCCAAGGGCTGCTGCGCCGAGGAATGGATTCTCGCCAACCCGGAACCGCTGGTGTCGCTGCAGCGGGCCTACGCAGAGGCCGGCTCACACATTATCTACGCCCCCACCTTTCAGGCCCAGCCCATCGCCCTGAAGGCCGTGGGGCTGGAGGCCCAGACGGAACGAATCAATGAAGCCCTGGTGGCCCTGTCCCGGTCTGCCGCCCCCGGCTGCCTGATTGCGGGAGACCTTACCACTCTCGCCACCTTCTGCGACAGCTGGGACGCGGAAGCCTTTGACCTATTGGTTGAAAACTACCGCCGCCAGATTCGCGGTCTCATCGGCGGCGGCGCCGATCTTCTCATCGGCGAGACTCTGCTGTACCAGCAGGAGGCGGAAGCCATCCTCTGCGCCGCCGAGCTGGAGGGCGCGGGGGCTGCCATGTACAGCTTTACCATGCAGCCTGACGGCTCCCTGTTCTCCGGAGCGGACGCGGCAAAGGCATTGAAGGCTCTGGAGGATTCCGGCGCGGCGGCTGTGGGCTTCAACTGCGTGGCGGCGGATATGATGACCCCCTATCTTGTCACCAAGCTGCGGCGCAGTGTGAAGATTCCCCTGATCTGCAAGCCCAACGCCGGCGTTCCCACCATCGGAGACGACGGAATCGCCGTCTATTCCCAGACCCCGGCGGAATTCGCCCAGGTCATGCGTCAGTGCAGAGACAACGGAGCGACGCTGCTGGGCGGCTGCTGCGGCACCGCACCGGACTATATCGCCGCCCTTCGCTCCCTTTGACTGATAAAAAAGCAGGTCGAAACCTGCTTTTTTTATTGCCATTTTTTTCAGAATTTAGTATACTATGTGTGTATGAAAACACGAACACACCTTTATGTCAGCCGCAAAAACGCGCTGACCTGGCTGATGGCGCTTTGCATGGCAGCTTCGGCAGTGGCCCGCATTGCTTTCTCCGGTGTGAAAGGGTCCGGGGACACGTCTTACCTGTGGAGCCAAATTCTCCTGCCAATCGCGGCTACCTCGCTGTACGCGCTGATTGCCCTGCTGGACGGCGAAAAGCTGTTCTACAAAACCGCCATCCCCGTTTGGATGATGGCGATATACGCCGGTCTGTGGATTTCCGGCAACGTGGAAAACCGCATGATGGTGTGGCTGTTCTGGGTGGCGCTGGTCTTCTTCGCCTTCCTGTACACCGACATCAGCGCTGGACACCATGGGGTATTCTTCCTGCTGCCCATCGTCTGCGTCCCCATGGTCATTTTGCTGTACTTCTACCGGGGCAGTCTCCTGAAGGGGGATATTCTCGGCATGAAGGACTGCTTCGCGGACTTCCTGGCCCTGGCAGGCGTTCTTCTCATCTGCTTTGCCGTGCGGATTCACCCCGCGGGAGAATACCACCGGGCATGGGGCGACCGGGTGGACGGCCGGAGAATCCGCTCCCTGCCCGCTATGGCCCAGGTCTCCCCCTACATTATGGTCACCCGCAACACCTCCTCCAACCTGTTTGAAGACTCCTTCGAAATCAGTCAGATCGACCGGTACATCCGCCAGAAGCGGCGGGAGGGTATGACGAATTTCGGCATCACCCACGTTCTGCTTGCCTGCTATGTTCGGGCGCTGTGCCGCTATCCCGGTCTGAACCGGTTCATTTCGGGACAGAAGGTCTACTCCCGGGGCGACGACATTCAGTACTGCATGACCATCAAAAAGGAGATGACCGCTTCCTCCCCGGATACGGTCATCAAGGTGCACCTGAATCCCCGGGATACCGCAGCCGACGTGTACAAAAAGCTTCAGGACGCCGTGGACAATGTAAAAAACACACCTCTTGACAGCAGCTTTGACAACACCGCCGCGGTGTTTACCATGATTCCCGGCGTACTTCTGAAATTCGCTGTGTGGGGCCTGAAAACCCTGGATTATTTCGGGATGCTGCCCGGCTTCCTGCTGGAGGTCAGTCCCTTCCATGGAAGTCTGTTCTTTACCTCTATGGGTAGTCTGGGAATTCCGCCCATTTTCCACCACCTGTACGACTTCGGCAATCTGCCCGTATTCGGCGCCTTCGGCATGAAGCGCCGGGCCACCGAGGTGCTGGAGGACGGCACCGTGGTTCAGCGGAAATTTGTGGATGTAAAGTTTGTGCTGGATGAGCGGATTGTGGACGGCTTCTACTACGCCGCCTTCTTCAAGCACTACAAGCGGCTTCTGATGCACCCGGAGATTCTGGACAATCCCCCGGAGGAAGTGCTTTCCGATATTGACTGACATGAAAGAACAGATTTTGCGGTATGTCTCCCCGGAGTATCCCTGGGCGGACCGGTTTACCTTCCTGCCCCAGGTGAATTCCACCAATGACTACTTAAAAAAGCTTGCCGCCCAGGGCGCGCCCCACGGCACCGTGGCCCTGTCCGATCATCAGACTGGCGGCCATGGGCGGCGGGGCCGGAGCTTCCTGTCACCCCCCGGTGTGGGGCTTTACCTGAGCATCCTTCTGCGTCCCGGTTGCCCCCCAACCCAGCTGATGCACCTGACCTGCGCCGCGGGCGTGGCCATGTGCAACGCCATTGAGAAAAGTGTGGGCTTTCGGCCCGGCATCAAGTGGACCAATGATATCGTGTATGAAAAGCGGAAGCTGGGTGGTATCCTTACGGAGCTGCGGTTGAATCCCCAGGGCCTTGTGGACTACGCCATCGTGGGCATCGGCATCAACTGCTGCCAGAATCCCCAGGACTTTCCGCCGGAAATCCGGGAGGTTGCCGGTTCCCTCGCCATGGTGACCGGGCAGACCGTTGACCGGTTCCGGGTGGCGGCGGCGGAGCTGGATGCTCTGTACGCCATGAGCCGCGGACTTTTGGAGCCGGAAGCCATGCTGACCCAGTACCGGAAGGACTGCGTCACCATCGGACAGGAGGTTTCTCTGGTGCGGGGTGAGGAGGTACGCCACGGCAGAGCGCTGGACGTGGACGCCGAAGGCGCGCTGGTGGTACAGTTTGCGGACGGCCACACCGAGGCTGTAAATTCCGGGGAAGTCAGCGTCCGGGGGATGTACGGGTACGTTTAACCCGCCTATTTTACAAATTATTCTCATTTGTTTATTGCTTTTTCCCGCCGGGCTGGTTATAATAGGCGTAG
>JALFXH010000180.1 GCA_022786965.1 Clostridiales bacterium | reverse complement strand
GACGGCGGCCTGATCGGCGGCGCTTCCCTGGTGCCCGAGAAGTTCGTCAAGATCATCGAGGCTGCCAACCAGCCCACCGTGTAATTACAGAAAAGCAATTCCGGGCAGCTGCGGATTATCGTAGCTGCCCAATGCTTTGTTTCGTTGACAGTTGATAGTTGACAGTTGACAATTATGGAGGTGTATGGTGAATACACAATTACTGTCCGCTTTAGATGATCAGACGCCTGCTATCGCTGCTGAGTTGATCCGCAGGGGTGAGCTGGTGGCGATTCCCACCGAGACGGTTTATGGCCTGGGTGCCGATGGGCTGAATGAAGCCGCTGTAGCGAAGATTTTTGAGGCCAAGGGCCGTCCCCAGGACAATCCCCTGATTCTGCACATCTGGGACGCGGAGCAGATGGAACAGTTCTGTCATGACATTCCCAAGGCGGCCTACGATCTGGCAAAGGCTTTCTGGCCTGGCCCCCTGACCATGGTGCTGCCCGCCCGGGACATTGTGCCGAAACGAACCACCGGAGGCTTAAATACCGTGGCGCTGCGGTGCCCGGACAATGCCGTGACGCGAGAAATCATCCGTCTTTCCGGGGTGCCCATCGCGGCACCCTCCGCCAACCTTTCCGGCAAGCCCTCCACCACCACCGCCCAGCATGTACTCCACGACCATGACGGAAAGATTGCTGCTGTGGTGGACGGGGGTCCCTGTCGGGTGGGGGTGGAGTCCACCATTGTGGATTTGACCGAGGACCGGCCCCGGCTGCTGCGCCCAGGTGGAATCACCCCGGATCAGCTGATGAGTGTGCTGGGTGATTTGGTTGTGGACAAAGCGGTTACTGCCCAGATCGACAAAGACGCCGTGGTGAAGGCACCTGGAATGAAATACCGCCACTATGCTCCTGCTGAGCCGGTAGTCATCGTGGCCGGCTCCCGGGATAAGGCCGCGGCTTACATTCACCGCCACTTCACCCCCGGCGACCGGGTGCTGTGCTTTGAGGAGGAGCTGCCCCTCTATGCCGACTGCGCACCTCTGTCCTATGGACGGGAGGCGGATGCCAATACTCTGTCGGCGGGGCTGTTTTCTGCCCTGCGGGAGCTGGACGACCCCAGGATTCATCAGGTCTACGCCCGGTGCCCTGTGGGCGGCGGCGTTGCCTACGCAGTGCAGAACCGGCTGAAAAAAGCCGCCGCTTTCCACATCGTGGACGCGGAGGTGGAGGAATGATTCTGGGAATCACCGGCGGCACCGGCTGCGGAAAGACGACGCTTCTGAACTGCATTGCGGAGCAGGGGGGCCTGATTCTGGACTGCGACGCCATTTACCATGCGCTGCTGCGCAACGACCCGGCGCTGCTCTCCGCCATTGAAGCCCGGTTTCCCGGCAGCGTGGAAAACGGGGTTTTACAGCGGAAAAAGTTGGGAAATCTGGTGTTTTCCAATGAAAAAGCCCTGTCTGACCTGAATGCCATCACCCACGGCGCGGTGAAGGCGGAGGTGCTGCGGAGGCTGGCAGGCAAGCCAAAGCTTGCCGCCATTGACGCCATCGGTCTGTTTGAAGGGGGGCTGGCGGAGCTGTGCGATGTGACCGTCGCGGTTACCGCCTCGGAGGAAGCCCGGACTGCGCGGCTCATGGCCCGGGACGGCATCAGCCGGGACTACGCCAAGCGCCGCATCGCTGCCCAGAAACGCGCCGAATGGTTCCGGGAACAGTGTGATTATTGTCTGGAAAACAATGGAACGCAGGTTGATTTCCAGAAAACTTGCCTTGCCTTTCTGCGTAAACTTGGTATAATGGAGACAAACTGAAAGGAGTGTTACCCATGACTGCTGATGAACTCCGGGAGTCTCTTCTGATGGCTCCCAAAAACGGCTTCAGCCGTATTACCCCCGAGCAGCGGGAGGAGATGAACGCATACTGCCGCCGGTATATGGCCTTTATGGACGCCTGCAAGACCGAGCGGGAAGCTACCGCCTGGGCTGTCCGGGAGGCGGAGAAACGGGGCTTCAAGCCCTTTGCGCCCGGCATGGACGTGAAGCCCGGCGACAAAATCTACTATAACAACCGGGACAAGGCCATCGCTTTGGCGGTGATCGGCACCGAGTCCCTTGACATGGGCGCGAACATCTGCGCCGCCCATGTGGATTCCCCCCGGATGGACGTGAAGCCCAATCCCCTGTACGAGGATTCCCAGATCGCCTACCTGAAGACCCACTACTATGGCGGCATCAAGAAGTACCAGTGGCCCACCGTTCCTCTGGCAATCCACGGCGTGGTCTACCGCAAGGACGGCACCGTAATTACCGTGACCATCGGCGAGGACGACAATGACCCCGTGCTGATGGTGACCGATCTGCTGATTCACCTGGCGGCTGACCAGATGCAGAAGCCCCTGGCCAAGGGAATCGAGGGAGAGCAGCTCAACGTGATCCTGGGCACCGAGCCCATCGAGGGCGAGGGCGCGGACCTGGTGAAGCTGAACGTCATGAAGTGGCTGAACGAAAAATACGGCCTCATCGAGGAGGATTTCCTGTCTGCCGAGCTGACCGTGGTGCCCGCCGGGCGCTGCCGGGAGGTGGGCCTGGACCGGAGCCTGCTGGCGGCCTACGGCCATGACGACCGGGTCTGCGCCTATGCCGAGCTGGACTCCCTGTTTGCCATCGAAAACCCCACCAAAACCGCGGTGTGCATCCTGGCTGATCGGGAAGAGGTCGGCTCCATGGGCATTTCCGGTATGCAGAGCCATTATTTCGAGCATTTCGTCGGCGGCCTGTGCGATGCGCAGGAGGTGAAGCTGGAGGATTGCTTTGCAAATTCCTTCTGCCTGTCCGCGGATGTCACCAATGCCTTTGACCCCAACTTTGCCGAGACCTGTGACCGCCGCAACAATGCCCAACTGAACTACGGCGTTGCTGTCTGCAAGTACACCGGCTCCCGGGGCAAGAGCGGCGCCTCCGACGCTTCCGCCGAGGCCATGGGCCATGTCCGCTCCACCCTGGACAACGCCGGGGTCATTTGGCAGACTGCCACCCTGGGCAAGGTGGATCAGGGCGGCGGCGGCACCGTGGCGGCTTACATGGCCAACCGGAACATCGTCACCGTGGACGCGGGGGTGCCTGTGCTGAGTATGCACGCGCCCATTGAGCTGGTTTCCAAGCTGGACTGCTACGAGACCATGCTGGCCTGCAAGGCGATTTATCTGGCGTAATTCTGATCCCATCCCCCAAATCCATCATAAGGGGCTGTCTCACTAAAGTAAAAGTGCACAAATAGAAGAACTGTCATTGCGAACCAGTGACCGATGTCACTGGTGTGGCAATCCCCTAACTTTTTGGATGCGTTTCGGTAAGCATTTCCATTCAACCGAGGGATTGCCACGAAGTAGTGCGCACTGGCTCGGAATGACAGGTTTTTCGGCAGTCTGAAACCACCAGCCCGGCCGGGCTGGTGGTTTTCTTTTACCAACAAACAATCGGGTATGCGGTCATCCATTTGTTGAGCAGCCGCATACCCGATTATTGTAGATTTGTCTTTCCGGGAGTGGATCGCGATTGCAGGACCGGGGTATGTCAGCCAATGGAAACAACTTGGACGAAACGGGATTCCCCGATGCTAAAATGGGTGCATCAAAGACAGCGGAACAACCACCGCGGAAAAACATCGGAGGTAACGACAATGGCTGAAATTCACAAGAAAATCAAAACCTGCCCCAACGGACACCCCTACGATCCCTCCCGCTACAGCACCTGCCCCTACTGCGGCAACGGTACGTTTGCCCCCACGCTGGACCCCTTCGCGGCTGCGGAGAATTCATCGGGCAGCCACGTCAGCGGCTTCCAGCCTACCATCGATCCCTTCTCCGATGCTTCCGGCAATGTGGGCAGCTTTGATCCTACCATGCCCCCCGATGTCCGGTTGTCCGGACGCATGAGCCAGACCATGTATGTGGATCCCCATACACCGCAAGGAGCTCCCGCGCCGGTGGTGGGCTGGCTTGTCGTACTGGATGGTCCCTGCCGGGGAACAGACTTCCGGATTCATGTGGGCTACAACTATATTGGACGGACTTCCGGCGATATCTGTATTCAAAGCGACGGCACCATTTCCGCGGAGCGGGATTCCAGCATTACCTACGTTCCCCAGACCAGAGGCTTCTATATCGCCCACGAGATGGGTAAGAACCCGCTGCTGCTGAACGGCAAACCGGTCATCCGGGAAGCAGAGCTGAAAAACTACGACAGAATCACCGTCGGTTCCACCCAACTGGTCTTTGTAGGTCTGTCCGGCGCGGAATTCGATTGGAGCGAGGTTTGAACCCATGCCCGAATGGATGATCGGACTGTTGGAAACCCAACAGCTCACACTTCCGCTGTGGCTGCCGGTCGCAGCGCTTGGATTGACCGTTGTCCTGCTGATATGGGTAACGGCGCTCCTCCTTTCCGCACGGCGGAGAAAGAACGCCGAACGGATTGCGGATTTCTCAGATCCCATAACCTCCATCCATGTGGGAAAGCTCCACGATCAGGGTGCCAGGGAGTATCAGCAGGACAGTTTTGGCGTTTCCGATGAAAAAACCTATTCCGCCACCGGTCTTCTTGCCGTCGTCGCCGACGGTATGGGCGGACTGGCGGACGGTGACCGGGTCAGCGCCGCGCTGGTGGAGACAGCGCTGGACGGCTTCATGTATTCTCAGGGACAGGGCACCCCCGATCAGGTGCTGCTGACGCTGACCCAGTGGGGCGTTCAGGAAGTAAACCGGCTTTTGGGTCCGGAGAATTACCGGAAGAGCGGCTCCACACTGGTCATGGGCCTGATTCGTGGGGACCTGTTCTCCTGGATTTCCGTGGGTGATAGCAGAATCTGCCTTTACCGTAACGGACAGCTGCTGCAGCTGAACCGGGAGCATGATTTCAAACAGAAGCTGATTCTTCAGGCCGTCAACGGAGAGATTCCCCTTCAGGAGGTCTATACCGACAAACGCAGCAGCGGGCTGATCAGCTTTCTGGGCATGGGGCAGCTGGAGTACATTGATCTTCCTGTGGAGCCCCTTCGTCTGCTGCCCGGGGATAAACTGGTTCTGATGACCGACGGCGTTTACAACGCGCTGAAGGACAGCGAAATCATCACCGCTCTCGCCCTTGACGAAGATGCCGCACCGGAGGCTCTGCACAGGGCCATACAGAAAAAGGCATTTCAGGATCAGGATAATTACACCGCGGTGATCCTGACCTGCAAAGCAGGAAAACCGGGCAAAAACAGGAAGGGGAGACAGGCATGATGGATTCTGCTTTCTATTCAGACATCGGCGGACGGAGCTGCAATGAAGATTCCGTAATCATCAAGTCCGCCGGAGACGAAAAGATGTTGGCAGTGGTGGCCGATGGTCTTGGCGGTCATGGCGGCGGACAGATTGCGTCCGCAATCGCGACAGAAACCGTCGCTGGCGGCTGGAACGGTACTGCCACCCCTGAATCGCTGTCAGAGCTGATTCAAAAGGCCCACAGGAAAATCCTCTCCGGCCAGACATCGGGTCGGAAAATGAAGTCTACCGTCGCTGTCCTGTCCCTGACAGGACGCCATATGGATTGGGCCTATGTAGGCGATTCCCGTCTTTACCATTTCACGGACGGAAGGCTTGTCTTTCAGACACGGGATCACAGCGCTTCTCAAATTGCCGTCCTGATGGGACAGATTGCCCCGGAGCAGATCCGGTTTCACGAAGACAGAAGCCGGATTTTCCGGGCGCTGGGTCAGGAGGGCAGCCTGAATGTGGACGCCCAGAGCAGGTCGCTTTCTCCCGGGAACCACGCATTTCTGCTCTGCTCCGACGGCTTCTGGGAATATGTCTACGAATCGGAAATGGAAGATACCCTGGCGCAGTCCGCCTCCGTGGCGGAGTGGCTGAAAAAAATGCGCGCCATCCTCGCCGCCAGAATCCCCGGCGACAATGACAACAACACAGCGGCAGCCATCTGGCTGACTGTATAGAGAGGAGTCACCTTTATGAAACGGAAAATCACGGCCATTGTTCTCGCAGCCTTTCTTCTGGCCTGTATGCTGCTTTCCGGCTGCGCCAAAGAAGCGCCATTTACCTATCAGGACGCCAAAAACGGCGTTGTCCGTGTTTACTGCCGGGTGAAAACCCAAAGCGGTCAAACGGTTCTCGGTGGCAGGGGCACCGGATTCTTTGTAGGCAAAGAAGGAGAGGATCCGGAATATCTGATTACCAATCATCATGTTGTGGATGACTTCCTGAACTACGGCTCCGGCGAGTGGATTACCGCGACTGCAACCGACGGCAGCTCTATTGCCCTCAAAGCCTATCTGGATATCTATTTTGATGAGGATACCTCCGTACAGGGCTACTTGGTAGCCTATAACGATACCGCGGATGTGGCAGTCCTTCGGCTGGATTCTCCCACGGATCAAAGGATTCCCCTGAAGCTGCGCAAGCCTACCAATGACATGGTGGGTATCACCGTGTACGGCATCGGTTTCCCCGGCCTGTCCGACAACGCGGCCATGGATGCTGTCTCCGAAAGCGGCTTCAACGATATGACCGTGACCAGCGGCACAATCAGCCGTCTGCTGACCTCCTCCGGCTCCGGCACCCGACGGATTCAGACAGATATGGTGATTCAGAAAGGCAACTCCGGCGGTCCCATGGTGAACACGGCCGGTGAGGTTGTGGGAATCAACTCCTGGGGATTTGGCTCGGATGGAGAACAGAATTACTATGCCTGCGATATCTCCGAAGCAATTCTTCTGCTGAACCGGAACGGTATTCCCTTTACTCTGGCTGAGGATGAAGAAACATCCAATAATCTTCCGCTTTACATCGGTATTGCCGCCGCTGTGGTGGTTGTCCTGGCAGTTGTCGTGATCGTCTTCCTGATGAAGAAGAAAAAAGCCAATAAATCCGCTTCTTCCGATGCTTCCTGCACACCTCCGGCAAATCCCGAGGACTCCGGCTACCGCCTGCAGTGCACCGGCGGCGCCCTGTCCGGCAGACGTACGATGATCCGCAAACGGGATACCATCATCATTGGCAGAAATCCCTCGGAGTGCAACCTGATTTACCCCAATACGCCGGGTGTCAGCGGAAAGCACTGCGCCGTGTGGTATGAAAACGGCAAAATCATGCTGAAGGATCTGGGATCCAGCCACGGTACGTTTGTGCAGCCCGGGATGCGGCTTGCCGCCAATCAGACCATGGAGCTTCATGTGGGCGACAGTTTTTATCTGGGCAGCCCTCAGGAGTGCTTTGTGATCGCGGAAAAGAGAGGCTCCTGATATGGATGCCGCTGATATTCTTCTTTCCTGTGGCAGTAAATTGCAGGATGGACGGCACACCTTCGTAGTTGACAGAGTACTGGGAAAAGGCGGCTTCGGCATTACCTACCGGGGGCGGGAAACCGTCTCCGGCAGGGAGGTAGCCATAAAGGAATACTATCCGGATATCTGCCATCCCTGCCGGATGACCGGCGGTACCATTGTACCCCTTCCCAAATTTCAAGCAATTTATAATCAGGGAAAAAAGAGCTTTATGAACGAGGCCGCCATGCTGAAGGCGCTGGATGACATACCCTCGGCTGTACGAATTCTTGCCTATTTTGAAGCCAACGGCACCGCGTATATGGTCATGGAATTTTTGAACGGCCAGACCCTGCGCTCCATGGTAGAAAAAAACGGTCCCATTCCCATGGAAGAACTGATGCCCCGGATGTTGCCGCTGATGCGGGACATCTCGGCCATGCACGAACGAGGCGTGCTCCACCGGGACATCGCGCCGGACAACATCATGTGGATGCCGGACGGCACCCTGAAGCTGCTGGACTTCGGCTGTGCCCGGGCTGTGGAGGACGGAAAATCCATGACCGTTCAGCTGAAACCAGGCTTTGCCCCGCTGGAGCAGTACCAGACCCACGGACAGGGAGACTACACCGATATCTATGCTCTGTGCGCCAGCATCTATTTCTGCATTACGGGTCTGGTGCCCCCCGCCTCCCCGGAGCGTGTATTCGCCATGGACGGAAACAGTCCCGATCCTCTGCCCTGGCCCAAAAGCCTGAATATTCAAATCCCGGAGGAGCTGGAATATCTTCTGATGTGGGGTCTGTCCGTATATCCCAGCACCCGTCCTCAGACCATGAAACAGCTTACCGACCGGATCGAATGCATCCGACTGCCAGAAAAGGGAAAAACGAAAAAAACGCCGGGGCCAGTCAGCCTCTTCTCAAAATCTTCGGGCAGCGTAACCATTCCGCGGATCGTGGTCCTCGGTTTTTGCGTTGCGGCTGGAATCGCTGTTTGCGCTTTTCTCATTTATCTGCTATTATAATCACAAATCAGTCAGGAGGCTGCAAGTGTGAAACAGAATACAACCTATTGCCCCTATTGCATGACTCCTGTTCAGGAGGGGGAGAGCTGCCCGGTATGCGGTCTGACCGCGGGCACCTATGTGCCGCTGCCGCACCACCTGCCGCCCGGCACTATGCTGATGAACCGCTACCTTGTGGGTCGGGTGCTGGGCGAGGGCGGCTTCGGCATCACCTACATCGGCTGTGATATCCGGCTGGAGCTGCGGGTTGCCATCAAGGAATATTATCCCGTGGATAAGGTCAACCGGAATGCCGCCGTATCTTCGGAGCTTGTAAGCTACAGTTTGGGTCCTGCCAGGGAGGGCTTTGAGCGGGGAAAAAAGAAGTTCCTGAAGGAAGCCCGGACCATGGCGAAGATGGACAAGCAGCAGGTCATCGTCAATGTCAAGGATTTTTTCGAGACCAACAACACAGCGTATATTGTCATGGAGTACATCGAGGGAACCAACTTTACGGAGCTGGTTGCCCAGCGAGGTGGCCGTATCCCTCCCCAGGAGCTGCTGCCCACCATCGAACCTCTGTTCAAGGCTCTGTCCACCCTGCACAAAACAGGCCTCATCCACCGGGACATCTCCCCGGAGAATCTGATGCTGGAAAACGGCAGGGTGCGGCTGATTGATTTCGGATGCGCCAGAGAGACGGAACCGGGCAACGAGACCCTGACCATCACCCTGAAGCACGGCTACGCACCCATCGAGCAATATCAGCAGAAGGGGCAGGGCACCTGGACCGATGTCTACGCCCTCTGCGGCACCATCTACTACTGTCTGGTTGGAAAAAAGCCGCCTCAGGCGCTGGACCGCATCGGCGGTGAGAATTCCCTGATTCTGCCCAGCAAGTTAGGCGTCGCCATCACACCCAATCAGGAAAAGGCATTGATGAAGGGCTTGAATCTCTCGCCCCGAAGCCGGTTCCAGACCATGGAAGAGCTTCACAGCGCCCTGTACTTCCCGGGAGATCTGCCCGAACCCACGAAGGATGACCCGGCACCCATTGTGGAGGATATGCAGCCAACGGATGATCCTTTGGTAGAAGAGCAAGAGCCTGCTGCGGATGATTCCGAGCCCGTTTCCATCACGGTTTCGCGGACAATTACCCATTGTGCGGACCTTCGTCGGAAGAAACTCCGCCGCTGGATGCTCTGGGCCGGTGTGACCGCCGCGGCTCTGCTGGTGACGGTTTTGGGCGGAAAGCTGCTTTTCAAAAACCGGGACACCGCCGGGGATATCCCCACTTCTGTCGAGCTTTCTGTCTCCCCGGAGAATACCACCCCGCCAGAGAATGCCTACCAGCTTTCTGATGAGGAAGTCAATGCCGAAACCCTGCGTGCGCTGATGGCCGATGATGCTGTGGAAGCGCTGGTGCTGCCGGATGGCGTGAATGGACGAATCTCCTACCTGGAAGATGGAAATCCCCTTATCCTGACGAAACCCCTGTGGATTGCCGAGAGTGCGCATCTTAATGTGGAGGCCATGACCATAGAAGGCGCGGGCCGTCTGGAAATTCTGGGCACGCTGGGACTGGGGAACAGCAATCTGCGCCTGAAGGGAGATACTCTGCGGCTTTCCTTCCCCAATGGTATAGAGGGGCACTGCGACTGCGCCGGAGACCTGCTGTGGATGGATAACTGGGGGAATATCCCGCAGACAGCCAGAAGCTTCTTTGCCGAAAACGATGGATATCTTCGCGTTATTCCGGAAGATATGGCCTCCGCGAAAGAAATCACCACAATAGAGGATCTGAAGCATTTACAGGAGCGGGATATGCTCCACGGTGTCAAGATTACGAAGGATCTCGTCATTAATGAGCAGATCTCCCTGGACTGCCCCGTATACATCTGCGAAGGTGTTACGGTTTCCAGCGACCCTTACAGCACCGTATTGAACGGCCCCCTGATCAACTACGGTAGCTTTGTGGGATGCATCCATATGAGCAGTCATTCCACGATCCTCAATTACGGCTCCATGACCTTCCAGGGAACGGCAGGAGGTGGTCTCTGGGTTGATAGCGGTGCCAGCGCCTTCTTCCTGAATTACGGCTACCTGCATATGGGAGAAATGTCCCGGCTCTGGGCAGATAACCGGCTGCTGAACACCCCCACCGGCGTAGTCGAAGCGAAAAATTTTTACCTGCTGGATAACAGCGTCATGAGTAATTTCGGTAAGGTCATGGTGACCGGTGGGGACGAGGGTTTCTATATCCACGGTCAGGCGGGCCTGAATAACGCTGCCTCCGGATCCGTTACCATCTGCCGGAATGGTCAGATGGAAAACTACGGTATTGTGGAAAATCTCGGCAGCTTTATTGTGGAAGCCGGCGGAAAAATGAGGAACCGCTCGTGCCTGCGCAATGACGGCGGTACCTTCCGGGCAATGAGCGGCTCCGATCTGTCGGCAGACTGCGGCAGCAGCAACGGTGTCTATTACACAAGAGGGGGCAGCATCGAACTTCAGTGCATCAACGCGCCCAGCTTTCATCAGATTCCGGACTGGGATATGGTTGATCAGATGCAATCCGGTCCCACTGCGGCAACGGCGGCAGAACTACGGTCCCTGCTTGCGGATTCCGATGTGAAAACCGTGGCAGTGACCGGGGCGCTTCTGTGGAGCGGCGATCTGGAAATAACCAAGCCCCTGTATCTGTCCGGCAGTCTGAACGTGCAAAACGGCAGCGCCATCGCTGGGGGAACCCAGATTCTCGTTGCCGATGGCGGAAAACTGGAAGCGAACGGCATTACCCTGACGGATGGTGCCTCCCTGGGGCTTCTGAATGGCTCCGCTTCCGTGGCGGAAAAGGGATGGCTGAAGCTGGAGAGCAGCCTGATTTGGGGCTGGAGCGGCTCCCAACTCACCGCCCGGAACGCCAACGTGTCCCTGGATCAGGTATCCGCCATTGCCGTTGATGATCATTTCCATGGGGAGTCCTTCCTGAATATGGACGGCAGCGAAATCCGGGTTTCCAACGGTTCCCTGCTGATGCCCGCCTGCCATGATTATACAACCCTTGCCAATGTGGATGTGACGGTGGAAAGCGCGATTCTGTCCACCGGAGGCGGTCTGAGCTGGCAGGATTCTCAAATCCGGCTTCTGAGCGGCGGCTTCCTTCTGAACAGGAGCGGTCTGATGAGTCTGGAAAGCTGCACGCTGGAAATCGACAGCATCGCCCAACTGAACAGCGATTTCAGCGATCTGCATCTGCAAAATACGACGCTCACCAATGAGGGAACTGTCTTTATTGGCAGATGGGATGAATGGAGCTTTACCATGCAGGACGGCAGCATTCTCAACCAGGGAGAATTCGCTGTGCACTGCAACAGCCAGTTCCAGGGCACCGCTGTCATGGAAAACCGGGGAAGACTGATCTGTCCCGCATCCCGTTCCCTTGACCTGTCCAGAATCAGCGGCAACAAACCTGTCAGGAATTAATTCCCGATGTGGTTATCGGCTGTCCTAAGCATCCCCGCAAATTCCAATACATCGCTCTGCCAGATAAAGCCGGCAGCCAGGATTCCTAAAAAAACGCGGGGAAACAGATCCTTCCGGTCTGTTCCCCGCGTAATTTATTCTTCCTCCAGCCCCTCATACATCAGGGAAATCACCTGTTCCAGCCGATCCCGCATGGGCTCATCCTCGCTGGAAGCGCAGATGGCGTACAGAATCAGCCAGTCCATCACATTCCGGGGGTCCAGCAACGCCATGCCGCAGTCCCCCAGCATGGCATTCAGGGTCCACCAGTGCTCCTCCATCCGCTCATCCAGCGTCAATTCCGCTTCCTCAGGCTGCCCGTCTAAAATAATGGACGAATCCTCCGTAATCACATACAGCAGCAGGAGCAGCTTTCTGGGCACATCCTCTCTGTGATTGCGGATATTTTTGATTGAGGTGGCGTTGGGCCAGTTCTGCTTGATCAGCCGCTGCACAAGAGAATATTTTTCCCGTTTTTTCCCCGAGGGCATATGCATGGAAAGATAGGTGTCCATCACCGTTTCCACCGAATAATAGGGCTCCGGCGTGTCGATCCACACCGGGGTTGGATGAATCAGAAGGGAAAGAAACTTATCAAAGTAGTAATACGCCCGCAGATGCAGCGTACCGAACCGGTCCAGATTTTTCAGATAGCACTGCCGCAGCTCCTCCACAGACTGAATCATCAGAAATTCATTGCGGATTTCTCTGGTCAGGTGGGAAGCCTTGGAGGAATCTACCTGATTTAACCCAGGGGCGCTGGGAAGGGAGGTAAAGAAAGCCCGGGCCTCTGCATAGCCATAGCCGTTTCTCAGGAACCACGCAAATACCGCATCGTGTCCGTCCCGGTATTGAAGCCCGTAATCGGTACACAGCCCCAACAGATAGTCCAGCTGCGCTTCACTGAGACCAAGGGCATAGGCAATCCGGAATACATCCTCACGGCTTGCCGGCTGATTCCTGCCGGATAGCCAGTTTTTCAGTTTTTTCGCAACGGACTGGGGGTTGGCCTGAGGCATATCTGACAGGAAAAAGTCTGTCAGCCGCATCAGAATATCCTCTCCGGAATACATCTGGCAGAGCGTTTCGCTGAAAGTACGCACCGGAAGCCGGTTATCCCGCAGATACTCTACGGCCATTGCCGGGGTCATCTGTCCGTACAGAATATGATCGTATTCCGCGGCGGATGTCACTGTAAGCGTATTCTGCATAAGGCGCCTCCCCTTCCAAGAATTTCGGCAGCGCGCGCTGCCATGATATTCATAAATACTTTGACTGTAAAATGATGGCGCAGGCAAACCATGGGACTATCCTTCACGCTCTATTCCTTTGCGGAGGCGCAAATGCGGAGAATACGCGCGGGAAAGCTTCCTGGTTTGGATACTCCGGCCACCCTTCTGGCAGCAGATTCTGCAAAAAATGGGAAATAGTGAATAATTATAAATTATATCACGCTTCTTACGAAAAAACAATATGTACAGGGGGAGAAAAAATATTGATTCCGGAGCAGGTTTTCCCGGTGCGTTTACAGGCCTCGGTTCCCACTAATTCTCAAATCGGAAGCAAGTCCTGTACAATCGGTTTACACAAATACAGGCTGATTTATGAATGGCGGCGCAGGAATTCGTTTTGTTCTTGACCGCTATATTGCCGATAAAACGTCAAACCTTGGCGATGGCAATTCCGTTCTGACCCTGTTGTATGAGGCGTACAATGGGGTAAACAACTGGAGCGGTCAGAAAACTGATCAAAAAGCTGAAAAAGCGCCGGATTTCGATATGATATGCTCCCTCTATGAGAGACAGTGAAATAAAACACTGTCATCATGGAGGGAGTATTTGTATGTCCAGGAAACAAAAAAAGAGTGCAGAAGAAAAAGTAAAGATCATCAGACAATATCAGCAGGGAGAAATCAGCA
>JALFXH010000163.1 GCA_022786965.1 Clostridiales bacterium | reverse complement strand
TAAATAAAACCGTGAATTCTGTACGCTTGTGCTTTTGGCACAAAGCGCACGGAATCCACGGTTCCCACAGCGCCGCAGCGCTGTGCATCTCTACAAAATCCTTATATTATTTCATTGTCCTCTTGACGGGGAGCAGTTCAGGTGTTCTGAAGCCGGAGCATCAGGGTGTGCTGGCGCTGGTAGTAATCAGCAAGCCTGTCCAGCCCATCGTCCAATTTTCCGGAAAGCTCCGCGGTGCGGAAAACGCCCAGAGCGTATTCCGGAAACAAGCCCGTCTTTTCAGCGGCATCGGCAAAGGCCGCGCCCAGCTCCATGGCGCCGCACATTTCAGCCGCGGCTTTTCCCGCCGGTCCGGTGGTATCCTCCGCGAAAAGCGCCGCAGCTCGGTCAGGGGTGAAGCCGGAGCGCAGCATGGCCGCCATGCTGCCGCAAAAGGCGCTCAGCTCCGCCTGGGAAAGAATGTGCTGTCTCATGCTGTCCTCCTTAATAGACGTAACGTGTTGTGTACAGGGAATCGTTGGTCAGCCGGTCCGCGGGGGTTCCTCCGGCGGCAAAGGTAATATCTACCCGCTGCCAGGAATTGACCTGTGCCTGGATTTCCACGGTAATCCAGCCCTGCTCTTTCAGGTAGAAGCTGTTCCAAGCGTGATAGGTCTCCTGTTCCACATATCCCGTAATCAGTTTGCAGGGGATGCCCACACTGCGCAGCATTCCGGCTGCCAGCGCGGCGTAGTCAAAGCAGATGCCTTTACCGGTACGAAGCGTTTCATCGGGGGATGGAAGGTAGCCGGACTGAACCGTGGCGGCTTTTTGCTTATCGTACCGGATGTGTTCAACCAGATAGTCATAAACGGCAGAAGCGACTTCCGCGTCGGTATCGCAGCGGGAGGCCAGCTCCCGGCTCTTTGCCACGCAGTCGGAATTCTGGTTATAATTTACCATCTGGCTGGGCCGGAGAAAGGGCTGAAATTCATTGTCCATCGTCACCTGACGGCTGCCGGACCAGACACAGGCGTATTTACTGCCGCTGACCTGCTCCATCAGGCGAAAGGTGTAGCTGCCGCTTCCCATATTCAGCGGAAATACCGTTTCCTGGCCGGATGGGAGATCATAATTATATTTTGTCTCCCCGCAGATGATCTGGAATTTCATCCGGCTGTCACGCTCTGCCCGAACCGCCACATAGCCCTGACTGAGTCCGGAGGCATCCAGCTGGAGCGCGCCGCAGTCCTCAGCCAGATCCGCGTGAAACGACGCGTCCTGAAATTCGGGGATCTGATAGGTTCCCTGTTTCGGCGGCGCGGACGGCGAAGGAGAATCGCCGGCGTCGTTCGCGGCACAGCTGGTAAACGTCAGTACAGTGACGCTGAGAAGTACCAGGATTCGCCGGAGTATGGATTGGGTTTTCATAGCGGCATCCTTCCTCCCCGCGTAAACCGCAAGTATTACGGGACAGAACCAGAATGGAATGTCCCCCATTGTGGTTCTATCATACCGAATGATGGCCCATTCGTCAACCCGAACAGCGTGAATTCCCGCAACATTGACATATCCTTGGCGGCGGATATCCGCCAAGGATATCTTTGGACTGTATCATACCAGAATCCGCACCACTTTACAAGTATTTTTGTCCCGGAACGCAAGGAAAAATATCAAAAACAGAGAGTATCTTTTTCCGGACGCGGCGCGGAAGCCGCGCTTTCCGCGCGCGGGCAGGCACAGGCCCCGCCTGTATGCCCATTATGACCCACGAACCGGAAAAAACATGAACAAAACCCACCGCACTGTGCACCAGTCACAGTGGGGTGGGTTTTCATGTCAAAGGAAGACCCGAAAAAAGCGGCGAGAAATGTATGAACCGCGTTTTCCAGCCACAGTCGATTGTTTCTCAGAGGTTTCCCGGCATCAGCGGTTCAGATTCCGCGCGATGATCTTCAGGAGCTCATCCATAACAATCGGCTTGGACAAATGTCCGTTCATCCCCGCGTCCAGAGACGCCTGCACATCCTCGGCAAAGGCATTGGCGGTCATGGCGATAATGGGAATCCGCAGCGCGTCGGGACGGTTTGGCAAACCGCGGATGACCGCTGTCGCTTCAAAACCGTTCATCACCGGCATCATGATATCCATCAGGATAATGTCGAAGGTGCCGGCGGGGTTCTGTGTGAAGATGTTCACGGCCTCCTGTCCGTCAGAGGCTCTGGTAATCCGGGTGCCCAGTTCTTCCAGCTGAATCATGGCGATCTCCGCGTTCAGATCATTATCCTCCGCCATCAGAACCTTCACGCCAGTGAGGTCGCGGCTTCCGGAGCCGGTGTCCCGCCTCCGGATTTTGCTTTCATCCGTCACTTCCAGAGGAATCGTTACCGTAAAGGCAGAGCCAGCGCCCTTTTGACTCTCCACGGTAATGGTTCCGCCCATCAAATCCACATACCGCTTGGTAATTGCCATACCCAAACCGGTGCCCTTATACTTCGTTCGCGCGCCGTTTTCCTCCTGAGAGAACTCGTCGAAAATATGCTCTATAAAGTCCGCGCTCATCCCCACGCCTGTATCCTCCACGCGATAGCGCGCCACGATGTGCCGATCGTCTTCGCCGGGGCGATAGCTGGCAGCAAAGGAAATCCTGCCACCGTCATCGGTAAATTTCACCGCGTTGCCCAGAATGTTCACCAGAACCTCCCGGATCCGCAAAGCATCCGCCAGCACATAGGGCGTTTTCGGCTTCGCCAGATTGCACTGGAAGGTAAGGTTGCGGTCGGACAGGAATCCATAAGTAACATTCACAACGGTTTCCGCCACTTCCGTAATATCCACGGGAATGGGGGAGAATTGAATCTTTCCGCTTTCAATGCGGCTGATGTCCAGCACATCGTTGATCAGGGTCAGCAGATGCTCCGCGCTGCCGTTGATCTTGTCCAGGCATGCTTTGATCTCCGGCTTGGGATTCTGCTTCAGCGCGATGTTGGTAAAGCCGATAATGGCGTTCATGGGCGTCCGAATATCGTGGGACATATTGTTCAGGAAAATACTTTTTGCCTTATTGGCAGCCTCCGCCTCCATGCGCAGCCGGTTCAGTTCCTTATTTGTCTCCTGCTCCACCTTCACCTTCTGGCCGCTTCGGTAGACAGTGACAAAGCTCATGGCCGCCAGAAGCGTCAGGGCTGCCATAATAGACATGAAGATTGTCTGTGTCCGAACCGTGGCGTTCATCATGTTCATGGTACTGACTGCCACGCAGTCCGCCGGAATCAGCAGCATCAGCGTCATGTCATAATGCTCCAGTGCCGTAAGGCAGTAGTAATACTCCGTCTGGTTCAGCAGAATGTGGGCAGCGGCAATGCCGTCCCTGTCCAGCTGCTCCTTAACCATGTCAAAGCTGCGTCCCTGAACGTACTGCGCTTCTTTCAGAGCCTTGTAAATATTCCGGGCGCCAATGGCATCATCCTCGTCCGCGTCAAAGTAAGCTAAGGTTCCGTTCTCCTTGATGATGTAGGTTGCCGCCTCGCCGCCGTAGGTCGTGGTGATGTAATACTGCTTCACGGTATTAATATCCTTCAGCAGCACCACATGGGTGAGGCGGACATTTTCCTCCCCCATGGTGATGGGGGAATCCAGTTCCTGAGAAAAAACAAAGAAGCACCCATCAATATTGTCGGTTTCCGACACAAAGGTATGCTGATTTTTCCCGTCCAGCAAATGGCTCACATCCAGCCAGATTCCCACGGGGCCGCTTCGCAGATAGGCCGTACCCTGAGCATCCAGAAGCATCACCCGGCTTCCGTACATATCCGTGCAGAATACCTGTTCCAAACGGGCGATGGTATCGCACAATTCCTGACTGTTTTGATAATGATTCCCCTGTATCGCATTATTGAGTCCTGCCACCAGATTCCAATGGGTCTGAAGGCCAGTGTCCAGATTGACCTGAATCTGAGTCACCATTTCCTCCAGCTGGTTGGAACGCTCCTCAATCGTCAGCTTCATCAGCTGGCCGCGCAGGAAGCGTACGCCCAATGCCAGGGAAACCACCAGAATAATTGCGAACGCAACGGGCAAAAGATATTTTGTTGTGTTTTTTCTCTCTTGCATTTCCGTGTTCACCTCATGTTTCTTCTGTCCGCCACGTGTCAGCTGCCTGAGCGCATTTTACCACAGGGTAATGTAATCTGTAGGTGCCTCCAGTTGCGTCCCCTGTTCTACCAGGCACTGCATCAGGTACTGCTCCGCCTTGGGGCCGGTGGTATCCACTTCCGAAACGCCCATCTCCTCCATGACGGTGGACATATACCAGTCGCGGTCACCGTAGATCAGGAAGGAATAGGTTTTGTTGCGATCCAGTTCCTCGCCCTCTATGGTCAGGGAGTTGAGGGAATAACCGGTGCCAGACTTTGTGATGTCCATCTCAAAGCCGCTGGAAACATACAGGGTGCTGTCGTTGCATACCGCGCCCCGGTTGCCGGTCATGGAGAGAGTGGTCTCCACAAGGGTATAAATCTGATCGCCGGTCAGCTCCATCAGGCCGGGCCAGCCGCCGTCATTCTTGCAAGATAGCCCAGATCCTTCTGGGAGTAGTCACCCGCGTAGATATCGCTGGCCACATAGCAGGACTGCATGAACACCAAATCCGCGCCGGAGAGCTTCCGGATGGTATTGGCAACGCTGGATGCCGCCTGATTGCCGTGCTCCGGGGTGAACTCGTTGGAGTAACTGGTATCGATGTGGGCAACGATTTCGGTGCCGGGTTCTTCCCCCGCCAGCTCCTGGTTAAAGGCATCCAGCGCTTCCCGCGGGGTGGTCACCGCTCCGGTGAGAATCATCTTCACCACATCCTTGGAAATCCGGAACATCTCGTTGGATGCCAGACGGATGTACAGCTTGTTCTGCTCCACGTAGGGCTTCAGGTTATCCATCTGGGGCATCAGTTCCAGGGTCACATCCTTCTTGTAAGGCACCATGTTCTTGCCGTAGGAAATATGATCCTGTCCCTGCTGATTGACCATAGCGGTCATGATGTCCAGAATCAGCTTTTCACGCTTAGGGTCATCCATACCCTTGTTGGAGGCAGCAATCTGGAAGGTGGGATAGGTCAGATACCAGTTGTCCTGCTGGGTCTGGCCGAAATAAGGCATCAGCAGCACTTCGTCCTGCCCACGGCCGGGGAAGGAGATGACATCCGCGCCGGTGCCCCGGAACATGGCAGCCTTGCCCTGGCTGAACAGCTCCTTGGGGGTTCTGTTGGGATAGGCGGCATCCTCCGCGCCTAAGTAGGCCTTCTCCCTGAAATCGAAGAAGTTCTCTAAAACGGGCAGCCACACTTCCTCGGAAAGCTGTTGGGTGGCGCCGCTTTCATACTGCTGACGCCACTTGCGTCCCTCCATGCTCTGCAACACGGGGATGGAAACGCCCTGCAAAACCTCCATGCAGGTATAATCAGCGGAAAAGTCAGACACAAAGCCCCGAATGCCCACCGCCTCAAAGGCTTCGCAGGCTGCCGCAAAACTGGCGTAATCCGTGGGGATGGGCACATTGTACTCGTCGAACAGGGTCTTGTTGATGATGAAGCTGTCCACCTCCGCACAGGTGGGGAGCCAGTTCACGGTGCCATCATCATAGGTATAGCTGTCCAGATAGGAGCCATAATAGGTGGCAGCCAGCTCGGTATTGCTCAGGTCATACAGATAATCCTTCAGCAACACCGCGTCCTTCAGGGCAAAGCGGCGCACCGTCAGAATATCGGGCATATCGTCGTGATCCTGGCGGAAGCGGTAGTAGTCCGTGGAGTTGGTGGCCAGGACAAACTCAAACTCCACCTGGGGGAACAGATCACGCAGGTACGGGGCATAGCCGTCCAGCATCTGATTGCCCCAACAGGCGATGACCACTTTTTCCTTTTGGGCGGTTTGCGCAGGGCTGCTCTGTGCGCCGCTTTGGGGAGTCGGTTCCGCGGTGGGTTTCGCTCCCTGACTCGCGCAGCCGGCCAGCGCGGACGCTGTCATGACAAGGACCAGCAGCAGGGAAAGTAGTTTTTTCATAGATAATCTCCTTTTCCATCTCTAAAAAGACCGATTCATTCCCCATAATCAGAATTCCCCGCGATAATGCAGCAACCTCGTCCACGCCGATGGGCTTGGGCAGCTGCCCGACCATACCCGCGTCCAGTGACCGATGGACATTTACGCGTACGCCCGCCACATATCACCTGTGGATTCCAGGTCGCGGAATATCCGTCTATCGCAGAATGACATATCTACTAGTATATCATATCATTTCTAACAGCCTAATACAATATATTTTTCAGGCAAATTTGTAACTATTTGATTTTCCGGCGTTTGCGTGTTTCCTTCGCTCGCCTTTGGCCCATGGATGCCATTGGCGCGGAACCATTCCGAAAACGTTCTGTCCGAAGCGCGAGCCGCAAAATCGGGAGTTTCCAAAACCCCGCCATGAGCTGTCACTGCGAGCCGGAGGCCCCTGACGTTTCCGCCAGGGGCCGCAAACAAAACCCCTTCACCGCCGGATGCATACGACTTCTTGATCAGAGAATTCCTCGGCAGTGCGGGGATATTGGCGCGAGACAAGGCAGCAGAACGAAGCCATACTGTGTACATGGCAAGTGACGATACGCTGTTTCGCGCCAATAGGCCGAATGATTGTTATCAAGAATTCGTATCAGGCAGTGAAGAGGTTTGTTTCAGTCTGGGATACCGCCGCCATCTTCGGCAGCATAGCCCTCTATCCGGCAGGCGCTGGACGCCGCGCCCATACAAAGTCTTCCGGGAAGACCCGCTTCACAGGGTTACCTCCACCTGGACTCTGGGTTCTGCCGTCAGGGGGACCACCGCGCCGGAAATGGGAGCGCCGTTGACGGTGATGCCCTTTTCCGATCCACGCTGAACGTGGATGATATATTCGCTGCCCCGGAACTTCCGGTTGACGGTGTACTCGTCCCAGTCGTCGGGGATGCAAGGCTGAATTTTCAGACCATTGTAGTCGGGATAGATGCCCAGGATGGCCTGGGAGATGGACAGGAAGGTCCAGCTTGCGGTGCCGGTGAGCCAGCTGTTCTTGGCGTGGCCGGGGTTGCCGGAGGCACGGCCCGTCACCATCTGGGCGTAGCAGTAAGGCTCGGTTTCGTGGATTTCGCTCTTGCCCTCCAGGTACGCGGGGCAGATGCGGCGGTAGATGTCGAAGGCCTCGTTGCCCCGGCCCAGCGTGGCTTCGGCGCAGACGATCCAGGGATTGTTGTGGCAGAATACCGCGCCGTTCTCCTTGAATCCGGGAGGATAGGAGGAAATTTCGCCCAGCTCCACATGGTACTCGGTGTAGCAGGGTGCCAGCAGCTCCACACCGTATTCTCCCAGCAGGCGCTTGCGGGTGGATTCCATGGCTTTCAGGCCCTCGCCGGTTTCCTTGCCGATGCCCGCCAGGGTGCAGAAGCCCTGGGGCTCAATGAAAATCTGACCCTCTTTGCATTCAGAGCTTCCCACCTTGTTGCCGTGGGCATCATAGGCCCGGAGGAACCACTCGCCGTCCCATCCGTCCTTCAGAACGGCAGCTTCCATGTCGGAAACGGCCTTGCGGATGGAAGCAGCTTCCTCAGTAAGACCCAGCTGGTCGCACAGCGCGGCGTACTCGCCGCCGTACTTGACGAACATACCGGCGATGAATACGGACTCGGCAACAGGGCCTTCACTGGGGCCGAAGGTCTGGAAGCTCTCCCCCGGCTCCTCGGAGAAGCAGTTCAGGTTCAGGCAGTCGTTCCAGTCGGCACGACCAATCAGAGGCAGCTTGTGGGGACCCAGGTTATTGAGGGTAAAGTTCACGCTGCGGCGGACGTGCTCCAGCAGGGGTACTTCCGTGCCGGGAACGTTGTCGAAGGGGGTGGGGTGATCGAGAATGGAGAAGTCGCCGGTCTCCTTGATGTAGGCGCACACCGCGCCCACCAGCCACAGGGGGTCGTCATTGAAGCCGCCGCCGATGTCGTTGTTGCCCCGCTTGGTCAGGGGCTGGTATTGGTGGTAGGTGGAGCCGTCGGCGAACTGGATGGAGGCAATGTCGATGATCCGCTCTCTTGCCCGGTCCGGGATGATGTGCATGAAGCCGAACAGATCCTGACAGGAATCCCGGAAGCCCATGCCCCGTCCCGTGCCGGTCTCGTAGTAGGATGCGGAACGGCTCATATTGAAGGTGACCATGCACTGATACTGATGCCAGATGTTCACCATGCGGTTCAGCTTCTCGTTGCGGGAAGTCAACTGATAGTTGCCCAGCAGCTTATCCCAATAGGCAGCAAGCTCAGACAGGGCGGCGTCCACGGCTTCGGGTGTAGCAAACTTGTCCATCACCCGTTTGGCGGTGTCCTTGCGGATGACGCCGGGGGCTACAAACTTCTGATCTCTGGGATTCTTGCCGTAGCCCAGCACGAAGGTTGCCCGCCATCTCTGCCCGGGAGCCAGAGTCAGCTCCATATGCTGGCAGCCGATGGGATACCAGCCCACGATTTTGGAGAAGGCGCTGCGCTCCTCCCGGACCAGCTGGGGATCAGGCCAATCGCCCATATGGCCCAGGAAGGTGTTCCGGTCGGTATCCCACCCGGCAGCAGGAACATTTACGCCATAGTAGGCGTAGTGATCCCGGCGCTCCCGGTACTCGGTTTTGTGGTAGATGACCCCATCCTCCACCTCAGACTCGGCGATGTTCAGGTTGCGCTGATAGTTGGTGCTGTCGTCCACCGCGTTCCACAGGCACCACTCCATGACGCCCCAGACGTGGACCGTCTTGGTTTCCTTGCTTTCGTTGGTCAGCACCAGATCGTGGAGCTCGCAGTTCTCCCCCACGGGGACAAAGAAGGTCATCTTTGCGCTCAGACCGTCCTTGGCGCTGTCGAAGGTGGTGTAGCCCATGCCATGACGGCACTCATAACGATCCAGTTCCGTTTTGGTGGGCAGAAAACCGGGGTTCCAGCTTTCCTTGCCCGCTTCCTTGATATAGTAGAATCTGCCGCCGTTGTCCCCGGGGACGGCGTTATAGCGGTAGCGCAGCAACCGCTGCAGTTTTGCGTCCCGGTAGAAGCAGTAGCCGCCGCCTGTATTGGAAATCATGCCGAGGAAATCCTCGCTGCCCAAGTAGTTGATCCAGGGCAGCGGCGTGGCAGGGGTGGTAATCACATATTCCCGGCGGGGATCGTCGAAATATCCAAACTGCATATAGTTCCCTCCTAAATCCGACCTTTAATACTATTCTATATCGTTTAAATATTCTAGAACAATGATAGAATAGCTGATATTTCCAAGAATTGCAATCATTTTTTTGCTTTTTCAGAAAATATTTTTTCATGCGGATCACAATTTTGAGTTTCGCATTATTTTCGTAATCATATTGCACATTTTTTCGGTTCCCATATTATACATGTTCGCCAAACTTTGGATATATTGCTTGTTTTTGCAAAAAAGCATCTTGCCTTTTCGTGCAATATGAAGTATAGTTAGATCACGAAAACGATTACGTTTCAAGACGGCGAAGGGAGCGTGGGTCCTGTGGTTTCCATGAAGGATATCGCCAGACATTGCGGTGTGTCCATAGCTACCGTCAGCAAGGCACTGAATGGTCAGCCTGATGTGGGTGAAGAAACCCGCGCCAGAATCTGCGCCGCGGCAGACGAACTCGGCTACATGACCAATTCCGCGGCCCGGGCACTCAAAACCAACCGGACCTACCATCTGGGTGTTCTGTTCGTGGATGAGCGGCGAAGCGGTCTGTCCCACGAGTACTTCT
>JALFXH010000162.1 GCA_022786965.1 Clostridiales bacterium | reverse complement strand
GATGCTCTGCTGGGCCGCGATGGGCTTGCCGAACTGGATGCGCTCCTTGGAATAGCTCAACGCGTGCTCAAACGCGCCCTGGGCGATGCCCAGCGCCTGCGCGGCGATGCCGATGCGTCCGCCGTCCAGCGTGGACATGGCGATCTTGAAGCCCTCGCCCTCCTTGCCCAACAGGTTTTCCTTGGGGACCTTCACGTCGTTGAAGATCAGCTCCGCCGTGGAGGAGGATCGAATACCCATCTTGTCATAGTGGTCGCCGAACTCAAAGCCCTTCCAGCCCTTTTCCACGATGAAGGCGGAGATACCCCGGGTGCCGATGTCCGGCGTGGTGACAGCGAAAACCACATAGGTGTCCGCCTTAGGGGCGTTGGTAATGAAGATCTTGCCGCCGTTGAGGAGGTAGTAGTCCCCCTTATCCAGCGCCGTGGTCTCCGTGCCGCCGGCGTCGGATCCGGCGTTGGGCTCCGTGAGACCAAAGGCGCCGATCTTCTCGCCCTTGGCCAGCGGGACCAGATATTTCTTCTTCTGCTCCTCGGTGCCGTAGGCGAAAATAGGCCATGAGCCGAGGGAGACGTGGGCCGAGAGGATCACGCCCGCGCCGCCGTCCACACGGGCCAGCTCTTCCACCGCGATGGCGTAGCTCAGGGCGTCCAGACCGGCACCGCCGTACTCCTTGGGGAAGGGAATGCCCATCCAGCCCAGCTTACCCAGCTTCTTGACAGCCTCCTCGGGAAACTCATTGTTCTGATCCATCATAAACGCGAGGGGCTTGATCTCCTCCTCCGCAAAGCTCCGGATCTTCGCGCGCAGCTCTTCGTGCGCCGCCGTGGTTTGAAACAGCATACGGGTACCTCCTCTTAAAATTTTACAGCTCGCTTGTATCTTGGGGATCGGATTTGCCGGTCAGCAGCCTGCGCAGGCTCACGGTGCGGAACGTCTCGTCCTGCTTTCGCTGCAAGGCCGCCAGCTGACAGTGGATGGCGCACCGCCCATGCTTGTCCTGCCAGCGGCACTCAAATCCCGGCTCCATGCAGGCGCACAGAACGCCCCGTTCCCCCATGACCCCCATGAGATCGTAGAGGGAGGTCGCGTCCAAATCGCAGGACAGCTCGCAGCCCCCAAGGGCGCCGCGGCTCACCCGCACCAAATTGCCGGCGGAGAGCTTGCGCAGGATCTGGTAGGCAAACTGAGTAGGGATCAGCTCCGTTTCCGACATCTCGGCCACCGAATGCTTCTCCCCGTCCAGCAGCACCCGCAAAATGCGCAGCGCGTAGTCCGTCTCTTTGGTGATGATCATGTCCCGCATCCTCTTTTCGCTTGCTTGTTAGTCCCATCATATCAATCTTGACAAAATTTGTCAAGATAATTCCCAAAAAAAATATCGATTTAACACAGACCGCCCCAGCCCGGGTCAGCTTCGCTTTCCATTCAGCGAAAAGCCATGTTCCTTCCAATTATAGAAGCCGAAAAAGCTGTGCCGTGGCAGTCCGCCGAAAGCAGAAAAGACTATGACTGAAAACCAGAAAGCGGAAAAATTGCTTGGGGCTCGCAGGGGTCGCCCACCCAAGGCGGATGAGGCGATCCCTGACAAGCCTAAGCCGTCCAACCGAAACAAGCAATAAATGGGGCGTTTTTGTATGTCATAGGGAGGATCTATCGTGGTCGAGCTATAATTGATCCGCGGAGGCCGGGAAGAAATTGGTCCACGCCCAATAAACAGTTATCCTTTAAGCGTGTCGAAAACTGGAGGGGAAACAAGCCAAATAATTAGGAGTGGGCTAATACTTGTGATAAAAGATTCTGCGGAAAAAGGCGGAACCGCATATGCGATCGGAAAAGGATTCTCAACGATCATTTGACGGTATTGGCCAACTGCGTGAGAGCGAAAGATTTACGACCGGCAATGGCCGGACAGGGGTGAGATTTACTCCTCCTCGGCTTTTGACAATCCTGAACGCAGAAGGATGCGCAGAGTTTGGCGTATCTTTTCCATCTGCTCTGGGCCGGCGTCGTTTTCTGCCAGCACCTTCAGGCCGATGAAATTGCCGATGCCCATGTTGATGAAGGACCAGAGCATAGGGTCCATTCCTTCGGGCAGGGCGCGGCTTTTGGTCAGCGCAGGCACATATCGCTGGGCGTACTGGTAGTAATATTGCAGGAAAAGATCCCGGTCAATGTACAGGGACTCGAAGATTAGGTTATAGCAGGCGGGATTTTTATAGGCAAAGCCAATGAACTCCATAATGTACTCCACCTGGCGCTCAATGAGGTCTCCGGTGATCTTTCCGGCCCGGGAATCCAGATAGTTCTGAAGGCGGAGGGCAAAGCTTTGCATAATATAGACATATATTTGATACTTACTGCGGAAATAAATGTAAAACGCCCCCACGGACAGTCCGGCGCTTTGGGCGATATCCTTGATGGTGGTACTGCGATACCCTTGCTGGCTGAAAAGGTCCTCAGCGGCCTTGACCAATCGATCAAAACTGCGGCGGCCTTCTTCGCTTTCTGGAATAACTACTACCAAGTCCAGCTTGCTGTTCATTGGCTATGCTCCTTATCTGTGTAAAGCTGTGTATAGGATAGCGTGTTTTGAGGCTGATGTCAACAAAATAACCTAAAAAAACAAGCAAAATACATAAACTCCAATTCACTTGAATTATTTGTCATATTATGCAATTACTTGACAAAAAATTTGTGCAAAAATTAAAAATTCCACAATGACGTTAAGTTGATATTGACAAAAACGCCATATACAATATATTATAAAGCCACAATAGGTGAACTATGATTCACCACATGAAGAAAAAGGAGGGGCGCACTCATGTTTGCCGCATTTTTGTCTACGGTTTGCGGATCGCTGCTGAGTATCTGCGTGACGGCGCTGTCGGCGTTCTCTGTAACCATCATTTTTCGGACATCCACCACGGCCAATTTTGCCCAGGGATCTATCGCAGCCTTTGGCTGCTATGTAGTGGCAGAATGTCTGAACCGGTGGGGGGTCCCGGTTTACCTGGGCGTGCTGCCCGGCATGATCGTGGGTGTCGTTATCGGCCTTTTTATCGACCTGATGGTGTTCCGCAAGGGACGCCATGTGGGAGAGCTGGGAAAACAGATTATCACCATGGGATTTGTGTCCCTGTTCTACGGCGGCATTCCGCTGGTGTTCGGCAATCCTGAGTTCATTCCCTTTGAATCTTTTTATAATACCACCAAGGCAGGTGTGGAGTCTAATGTGGTGCTTCGTGCCTTTGGCGGGGAGATCGTGCTGACAAAACATGCGCTGATCTGTGCCGCTATTACCGCCGTGGTGCTGGCAGCCCTGTTCCTGCTGCTGAAATACAGCAAGTGGGGTCTGGGTGTCCGCTGCACAGCCTCCAGTGAGTTTACCGCCGAGCTTATGGGGATCAATACCCATGTCATCACGGCCATCTCCTGGGCACTGGCCTGTGCGTTAGGCGTGCTGGCCGCCGTGATGTATGCCGGCGGCGGTGCCATGATCAGCACCTCTTTTATGGGTACCATCCAGGTCAACGCATTCCTTGCCTGCATTCTGGGGGGATTTGCCACCTTCTACGGCCCCATTGTAGGAGCGGTTCTGATCCCGGTTCTGTCCAACTGTGTGGGCTTTTTGGCGAATTTCCCTGCCTTTTATGACATCAGCCGCTGGCAGATGGTCATTGTGTATGTCCTTCTGCTGGCCATCATCCTCCTCAAGCCCCAGGGCCTGTTTGGGAAGAAAGTGGTAAAGAAGGTGTAATTATGACGGACTTGAATGTTAAAAAGGAATATCTGAATCTGGTTTACAGCGATTGCGGCAAGGTGAGCGCCGGAGAAAAGATAAAGAAGCTGTTGGCAGTTCCCGGGACCCAATATTTGATTTTTGGGGTGATATTGGGCGTTTTTCCGTTGCTGGCGCAGCTGGGCGTTCTGACCAGCTCCTTCGTCTTTGCTGTGGGAAACACCATGATTTATGCCATTATGGCCATTGGCTTCTGCCTGCTCATGGGCTACTCCGGTCTGGCTTCCCTGGGCACGGCGGGGTTTGTAGGGATCGGCGCATACATTGCCTACTATTTCATGCAGGTATACGGAGCACCTTTCGGCATCGCCTTTATCGTTACGGTGATGATAAGTCTGTTCAGCGGCGTGCTGGTAGGCTTTATCTCCCTGCGGATCGAGGGAATTTATCTGGCAATCCTGACGCTGGGCCTCTCGGAAATTCTGCGCAACACCTTCATTTCTCTGAAATCCTCTATCAAGCTGGATATGTCCAAGGTGCGACTCTTCGGTGTAAAGATCGGAGAGGAGCAGGTGTATCTGCTGATCCTGGCGCTGTTTGTCCTGCTGCTGTTCATTACCTCCAACCTTATCCGCAGCCCTATCGGCCGGGCTCTGCTGTCGGTAAAAAACAGCACCTCCGCCGCCCAAGCCATGGGTATTAATCTGATGAAGTACCGTGTACTGGCTTTCGTGATCTCCACGGTGTATGCCGCTATTGCGGGACTTATGTACATGATGCTCCTGCGGAACATGACTACCTCTACCTCCACGCTGCTGAGCATGGCAACCTCCCTGAACATTTTAGGCGCTGTGGTCATCGGCGGAGCCAAGTCTCTATGGGGTACCACCTTCGGGGTGTTCATCATCTACGGACTGCAGTCAACGCTCCTGAGCAAGATTCCCTTCTTCGTGGAGAACCCGGCGTTCATCACCATGATTACGGGACTGCTTATCATTCTCATCGTAATGTTCTTCCCCGGCGGCATAGCTCAAATGATGGGGAACCTTATGCAAAAGAGAAAAACAGCAAAATTCGCTGCCAATACGCAAAGGAGGGTGGACGGTTATGGCCAGAACTGACAGAGCGTACAGAAAAATGATGCGCAGAAAAACCATGCTCTGCGCCGAAAAGGACTACAGGGACATTCTCCTGCGGGACTGTCAGGAGCAGGCCCGGAAAAAAACGGACGCTTACCGCACACAGCTTATGCGGGAGCTGTATACCGCGCATCCCGATTGGATCCCGGCGGAGGAGGCCGGCAAGATCGTGTTCGACAGCCGCATGGCGCAATTCGATGCCGACATGACATTTGTTTGTAAGCAGGCCTCCACCCGGGCAGCTAAGGCTATCTCGAAGGATCCTGCCTGTGCAGAGCGAGAGGAGGAGAAGTTGCAGCAGCTGCAAAAGGAGCATGAGGAGCTTCGGAATCAGTACAGCTACCGATTACAGCGAGAGATCAGTGCCCAGTTGACGGATATGCCCGGTGACGGGGCAGAGCGGGAAGCGGCTGTTTCCGATATTGAGCGGAAAGTAGACGCATTTCGGGCAGAGCAGGAGAAGGCGGCACAGAAGCAGATGGAAACGATCCGGCAAGCGGAGGATAGCAAGATCCGAAAGCTCTCAGACGCCTTGGAAAAACTGCAGATCGCTCCGGCTGACAGACCGGGGCTGCCGGAGGGCGTGGTGCTTCGAGTGCAGGATCTGTGCATGTATTTCGGTGGTGTCCACGCTGTAGACGGCCTTTCCTTTGATGTGAAAAAGGGTGAAATTTTTGGCCTCATCGGTCCCAACGGTGCAGGTAAAACCACTGTATTCAACTGCATCACCCAGTTTTATAAGCCTACCTCCGGCACACTGCTGTTTGAAAACAAGGCAGGTGAGGTCATCTCCTTGCCGGAGGAAAAGGTACACGATGTGGTGCTGCAGGGTATCGTCCGCACCTTTCAGAATGTGGAGGTGATTCGGGAGGTCTCCGTACTGGATAACCTGCTTATTGCGGGGCATCGGCAGTTTACGGCGGGGATTTTGTCTCAGGCTCTACACCTGCCGACGCTGAAGAAGCAGGAGCGCATTATAAGGGAGAAGGCCCTCCGTGTGCTGGAATTCATGGGCCTTACGGAGTACAGAGATTGGTATGCCGCAGGCCTGCCCTACGGGATTCTGAAGAAAATCGAGATCGCCCGCACACTGATGTGCGACCCCCAGCTGATTATATTGGACGAGCCTGCCGCAGGTCTGAACGACACGGAGACTTTGGAGCTGGCGGAGCTGATTCGCCGCATCCGGGATACCATGGGCTGCACCATTTTGCTGGTAGAGCATGACATGGGACTTGTGATGAACATTTGTCAGACCGTATGCGCCATTTCCTTCGGGAAGCTCCTGGCGATCGGGACGCCGGAGGAGATTCAGAAGGATCCGCAGGTACAGAAAGCGTATTTGGGTGAGAGCGATGAGGAGGTGGAGAAGTAATGGCGCTGCTGGAAGTCAGAAACCTCCAGGTCAATTACGGACCCATTCAGGCAGTAAAGGGAATTGATCTGGATGTGGAGAAGGGGACCCTTGTGGCGCTGCTGGGAGCCAACGGCGCAGGAAAGACCACCACACTCCGGGCCATCACCGGTATGGTAAAGGCGTATGGCTCCGTTCATCTGGGCGAGACGGAGATATTGGGTCAGCGAGGATACAAAACCGCCCGTATGGGCGTGAATATGTCTCCGGAGGGCCGGCTGATCTTTGCCGGACTGACCGTGGAGGAAAACCTCAAGGCCGGAGCCTATTGCATCAAAAGTGCCAAGCAGTATCAGAAAAACATGGATCGGGTGCAGGAACTGTTTCCCATTTTGAGGGAGCGGCGGCGCCAGCAGGCGGGAACCCTCTCCGGCGGTGAGCAGCAGATGCTGGCCATTGGCCGGGCGCTGATGGCGGACCCGGAGATTCTGCTGCTGGATGAACCCTCCTTGGGTCTGGCTCCGCTGATCATTCAGGATATTTTTAAGACCCTCCAGGCCATCCGATCCGAGGGGACGACCATCCTCATGGTGGAGCAAAACGCTTTGGCCACGCTGAAAATTGCGGATTACGGCTATGTGCTGGAGCTGGGCAAGATCAGTATGCACGGCCCTGCCAGCCAGCTGGTCCGGGACGAGCGACTTATTGAAGCTTATTTGGGCAATAAAAAATAAACGGCTTACCGCTCTGAAAAGAGCCTGAGCATATAAAACAAAAAAGGAGAATGAACCATGAAAAAGTTTCTGTCCCTGCTACTGGCAGCAGCGATGCTGTGCACCCTTTTGGTGGGCTGCGGCAGCAAGAGCGACGATTCCAACGGCGATTATAAGCCTTTTGTAGAGGTGCAGGGTGTCAGCGACGACACCATCCTTGTGGGCAACACCGCCGCCACCACCGGCGCCTACGCCACCGTGGGCGTACCCTTCAATGCCGGCATGGAGGCTGCCTTCAAGGCCTATAACGATGCCGGCGGCTTCCAGGGCAAGAGCATTGTCCTCAAGCACTATGACGACGGCTTTGATGGTGCGCAGGGCATGACCTACACCAAGCAGCTGGTGGAAACCGATAAGGTGTTCGCCATTGTGGGTCACTTCGGCACCAATACCGTGGGCGCAACCTTGGATTATCTGAAGGAAAAGGGTGTCCCGATGGTCTATGCCGCCACCGGCATTGACGATCTGTATCAGGAAGGCGCCAAGGGCAATGATGCGGTCATCTACTCCGTACAGCCCATTTACAGCGCCGAGGGCCGTGTGCTGCTGGCCCGGGCTGTTGCCCACAAGGCGGACGGCATGGGCCTGGGCGGCACCAAGGTGGGTGTCATTGCCACCACCGATGACGCAGGCGCCGGTCTGTTGGCAGGCGTGAAGCGTGAGAACGAGGACCTGAAGGCCCAGCTGACTGTGCAGGAGGTGGAGGCGTCCGCCACCGATTTCTCCGCCGCTGTGAATGTGCTGAAAAACGCCGGGTGTGATGTGGTGATCGCCTGCATGAATCAGAACCCCCTGGCTACGCTGATGAACACCATGCGGGATGTGAACTACAATGTGAATGTAGTCACCTCTTATGTTAACGCTTCTGCCACTACCCTGGGTGCCTTTGTGGACAGCGGTGCCATCACCGACAGCCGTATGGTCTACTGCACCGCCTGGCTGGATGTAACCACCGAGGCAGGTATGGCCGATTATACCACTTTCTATACCGCCATGAGCGCCTGGGAGCTTGCCAACGGCGAGTCCGGCAGTACCTACGCACTGAACTCCTATGCCATGGCCGGATACATTGCCGGCAGCATCTTCGTGCAGGCTTTGCAGGCTGTGGATAAGGCGGGCCTGGAGCTGAACTATGCCAACTTTGCCAAAATCATGGAGGAGACCGAGTTCTCCATCCCCATGGGCGGAACCATCAGCTATGCCGGCGGCGACCGTTTGGGCGTTACCGCTCTGGCACTGAACTGCGTGAGCCTGAGCAAGAATGACGCCGGGGTATATGCCCTGACGCCCGTGAGCCCCATCCTGTCTCTGGCGGATGTGGTGGCTGCCACCAAGTAAGCGATATATTATTGAGGTCAGCGGCCGCCATGCAGGCGCCCGCTGACCGGAAAGTGAAAGGATGGTGTCCCTTATGCCTACATTTGAAATGGACGGCAGACACATCTATTTTGAATCCCATGGCCAAGGCAGGCCCCTGGTCCTGCTCAACGGCATCATGATGTCCTGCGTAAGCTGGCAGCCCTTTGTTGAGGCCTTGTCTGCAAACAATCGACTGATCCTGGTGGATTTTCTGGATCAGGGACAGAGCGAAAAAATGGTGGGCCAGACCTACGACCACGGCATCCAGGTGCAGGTGGTTAGGAGACTGTTGGAGCATTTAAACCTGCAAAGCGCTTGCGTGGCGGGCATTTCCTACGGCAGTGAGGTAGCGCTGGAATTTGCTGTTACCTATCCGGAAATGACCGACCGCCTGATTCTCCTCAACGCCACGGCCGCTACCGGCTGGTGGCTGGGAGATATTGGCCGGGCATGGAATTTGGCTTCCGGCAGCGGTGAAGCGTATTATCACACCGCTATTCCGGTGATCTATTCGCCGGACTTTTATACTAAGCGCCATGCGTGGATGGAAAATCGAAAAAAACTGCTGATCTCGCTGTTTGAAAATCCGGATTTTATCGGCGCCATGCGTCGCCTGACGGACAGCTCCGAAAGCTATGATTTGCGGGACAGACTGGATCAGGTGCGGTGTCCTACTTTGGTGGTGTCCTGCCAAGAGGATTATCTCACCCCCCTGAAGGAGCAGGAGTATTTGGCCGCCCATATAAAGGACTGCCATCATGTGATCCTGCCGAATTGCGGTCATGCCTCCATGTACGAGCAGCCTGCGCTGTTTGCCTCGCTTATTGCGGGCTTTGCGGGACTGCCGCAAGCGAAGTTTGACATCTGAGGAGCAAAGCTATGAGTTTATCCTATCATACAATCACAACGCCACAGAT
>JALFXH010000154.1 GCA_022786965.1 Clostridiales bacterium | reverse complement strand
TAAATAAAACCGTGAATTCTGTACGCTTGTGCTTTTGGCACAAAGCGCACGGAATCCACGGTTCCCACAGCGCCGCAGCGCTGTGCATCTCTACAAAATCCTTATATTATTTCATTGTCCTCTTGACGGGGAGCAGTTCAGTACGAAACCCGGTGTTTTCTGAATTTTTACGGACATTTTCAAAACCTCAGAAATTGGATTGTCCGTTATTTGTCCGTTACGTCTGTTGTTTTGATTGGAATTGGATTAAAAATCGATAATCCCCAGTACATTCAGCCCCACCTTCACAAACAGCAACCCCAGCACAAGGAACATAACCCGGCGGATTTTGCCGCTGCCGCCCTGAATGGCATAGCGGGAGCCCATGTAGTTGCCCAGCATGGAGCAGGCCATAGCCGGGATTCCCACGGAAAACAGGATGTCTCCGTGACAGAAGAACACCACCATGGAGGCAACGTTGGAGGCAAGGTTGGCGATCTTGGCGCAGCCGGAGGCCTTCAGCAGGGAATAGCCCAGCACCGCCGAGAAGGCGATGGTCAGGAAGGTGCCGGTTCCGGGGCCGATCAGGCCGTCATACAGTCCGATGGCCATGCCGATGACTCCGGACAGGGCAATCGTTTCCCTGTGGGATTTTGGGGGCTTTTCCTCCTTGCCGAAATCCCGGAAAAATACCAGCATCAACGCTACCAGTGGCAGCGCCGTCAGCACCACCATCTGCAGCAGTTCCTCCCGCATATACACCGCCAGCGAGGAGCCTGCCGCCGAACCAAGCAGAGACCCCGCTGCCGCGGGAAGGGCACACCGCCAATTGATGTTGCCCGATTTCATGTACTTATAGGATGCCAGCGCCGTGCCGCAGCCGTTGGCGAATTTGTTGGTGCCCGCCGCCAGCTTGATGGGCACGCCGGCGATCAGGTAGGCAGGCAGGGAAATCACACCGCCGCCGCCGGCAATGGAGTCCACAAAGCCCGCCAGAAAAATCATCGGACACACGATTACAAAGGTCCAGATATTGACATTCATGGGAATTTACCCTCTCTTTCTTCCAGCCAATTATAACACAGCGCCAACCGGGATTCCATTGGAAAAACGGATGAAATCTCCTGCTTTCCCGGCGGCTGTTCCGGCGTTTTGTGGGAGTTTTCATTGACAAGCATCCGCCCTTCTTCTATAATATTTGCATACCACTTCTGCATTGGAGGCCTGTAACCATGACACGAGGCTTTATTACCATCGCCACCGGGCGGGATAAATACTACGAAATGGCGAAAAATCTGGTGCTGTCCTACCGCCTGTTCTGCGATAATCCCCTTCCCTTCGCCATTCTGTGCGACAAGGAAAATGAATTTACCAGGGCTTTCGATCAGGTGATCCTCTTTCAGCCCGGCCCCCGGGTCTACTTCAACAAATTTGAGCTTCTGAAACGCTCCCCCTTTGACGAAACCATCTTCATCGACGCGGACTGCCTGGCCTATGCCAATCTGAACGATTTCTGGGATTATTTCGCCAGTTCTGATGATTTCTCCGGCTGCGGCACCAATTACCCCATCGATTCAGAAAAGGGCCTGTTTCAGGATGGAAAAGTGGGGGAATACAACGGTCGGGTTCACTGGAAGCCGGATATCTGCGGCGGATTGTACTTCATTCGCAAAGGCCCTGCCTGCGACGCCCTTTACAACGAATGCCAGAACATCGCAAAGCACTATGACGAATACGTCTGGCCCGATTTCTGCGCCCCCTACGCTGACGAAACCGTGTTGTGTCTTGCCATGGCCGTCCATGGGATGCACGCCATGGTCGCGGAGCCTTCCAACTACGGCCACCCCTGGGAAGCTACCTTCATGGAACACGACATCTTCACCGGTACCTGCCGCTACGCCACCGAATGGCATCCCATGGTGGAACAAGGCCACCTTGTCCACTTCGGCACCCGCTACTGCGCCAAGCCCCCCTACCTGTTTGAGATTGAGAAAATGAACCTCATGCTGAAAAAGGGTCTGCGGCCCGGCAAATCCGGCGTTGCCCTGAACCCTGTGGAAACCCTTCTCTACCGCTGGAAGCTGCGCTATTACTGGCTGGAAGCAAAGGATCTGTCCGTCCGGGCTGTCCGCAAGCTGTGGCGCATCATCACCCGCACGCCGCCAACGGACTGATACACTGCCGCGATGACAGGGCTTTCTTTGTCAGATAAAGGAGAATTTAGCAGGCCAAAGCTTTCCCCTTTGGGGAAGGTGCCCCCGCAGGGGGCGGAAGAGGGCGGTAACAGATAAACCTTTCTTCAGCGTTTCGGCGAAGAAATCAGGAGCCTCTTCCGACCTCGCTTACGCTCGGCCACCTTCCCCAAAGGGGAAGGCATTACTCCGCGAAAGCCCAATTGATCTTATCAGTGTCCCGCCGCCGCTGCGGCGGGCTTTTTGGCGAAAAGACGGTTTACATTTCCGGCAATCCGTGATAAAATTGCAGGATAAAAGGGAGAGTCCGCTCTTCCGAGGAAAAAGGAGTATTGTTATGAAGGGAATCATTCTCGCCGGCGGCTCCGGCACCCGACTCTACCCGCTGACAAAGGTCACCTCCAAGCAGCTGCTCCCGGTTTATGACAAGCCAATGATCTACTATCCCCTGTCCACCCTGATGCTGGCGGGCATCCGGGATATCCTGATCATCTCCACCCCCACCGACACCCCCCGGTTTCAGGATCTGCTGGGTGATGGCAGCCACTTTGGCATCCACCTGAGCTACGCCGTGCAGCCCTCCCCGGATGGACTGGCTCAGGCCTTCCTCATCGGCGAGGAGTTTATCGGCGATGAGCCCTGCGCCATGATTTTGGGCGACAATATTTTCTATGGCAACGACTTCTCCGCCATTCTGGACAAGGCCCGGCGAAATGCGGAAAACGGACGGGCCACCGTCTTCGGCTACTACGTCCCCGACCCGCAGCGCTTTGGCATCGTGGAATTTGACGAAAACGAAAAGGTTCTGTCCGTAGAGGAAAAGCCGGAGCACCCCAAGAGCAATTACGCCATCACCGGCCTGTATTTCTACCCCAAGGGCGTCTCCCAACTGGCAAAACAGGTCAAGCCCTCCATACGGGGAGAGCTGGAGGTCACCAGTCTCAACGATATGTATTTGCAGCAGGGCCTTCTGGATGCCAAAATTTTTGGCCGGGGCTTTGCCTGGCTGGACACCGGCACCATGGAGAGCCTGCTGGAAGCGGCGGAGTTCGTCCATATGGTGGAAAAGCGGCAGGGCATGAAAATCTCCGCACCGGAGGAAATCGCCTTCCGCTTTGGCTGGATTTCTACCCAGGAGCTGCTGGAATCCGCCGCCCTCTACGGAAAATCCCCCTACGGACACCACCTGCGTCAGGTGGCGGATGAAAAGTTTATCAGCTTTAAGGTCAGACAGAAAAAATAAGGAGATTCCCATGACCATTATCGTAACCGGCGGCGCCGGATTTATCGGAAGCAATTTCATTTTCCATATGCTGGGCAAGTACCCGGATTACCGCATTGTGTGCCTGGACAAGCTGACCTACGCGGGCAACCTGAGCACCCTCGCCCCCGTCATGGATAACCCCAACTTCCGTTTTGTGAAGCTGGACATCTGCGACCGGGAGGGCGTATACGGGCTGTTCGAGGAAGAGCACCCGGACATGGTGGTGAACTTCGCGGCGGAAAGCCACGTTGACCGCTCCATTGAAAATCCCGAGGTGTTCCTGCAAACCAACATTTTGGGCACCCAGGTGCTGATGGACGCCTGCCGGAAGTTCGGCATCCAGCGTTACCATCAGGTGTCCACGGACGAGGTCTACGGCGACCTGCCCTTGGACCGGCCCGACCTGTTCTTCACCGAGGAGACCCCTATCCACACCAGCTCCCCCTACTCCTCCTCCAAGGCCGGGGCCGATCTGCTGGTGCTGGCCTATTACCGTACTTACGGTTTGCCCGTTACCGTCTCCCGGTGCTCCAACAACTATGGCCCCTACCACTTCCCTGAGAAGCTGATTCCCCTGATGATCGCCAACGCTCTGAACGACAAGCCCCTGCCGGTTTACGGCAAGGGCGAGAACGTCCGGGACTGGCTGTACGTAGAGGACCACTGCAAGGCCATCGACCTGATTCTCCACAAGGGCCGGGTGGGCGAGGTCTATAACATCGGCGGTCACAACGAAATGCGCAACATCGACATCGTGAAAATCATCTGCAAGGCCCTGGGCAAGCCCGAAAGCCTTATCACCTTCGTCACTGACCGTAAGGGCCACGATATGCGCTACGCCATCGACCCCACCAAGATCCACAACGAGCTGGGCTGGCTGCCGGAGACAAAATTCGCAGACGGTATCCAGAAGACCATCCAGTGGTATCTTAATAACCGGGAATGGTGGGAGACCATTATCTCCGGGGAATATCAAAATTACTACGAAAAAATGTACGGCAATCGCTGAAAAAGTGAGGTTTGGCCATGTTTCAGATCGACTACAGCTATCTGCGGCCCAAAAAAGCCCAATGGCTGCGCAGGATGTACAATACCCCCTTCCCCGAAAAGCAGTCTCTTTCGGTTTGGCGGGGCACAAACGCCACCATTCTGCCCCTGCACGAGGTAGTGAATGAGGGGTTGCTGTTCGGACTGGGCGGTGTGGCGGATGAAAACGGGCAATATGTGGAGCTGTCCGGCTTCCCGGAGCGCATCGGCCGGGGCTACGCCTTTGAAAACCCCGTTTACAGGGATGAAACCGTGGTTTACTGCGGGTATCTTGTCAATCACTGGGGCCATTTTCTGGTGGAGGCCGTAAACCGGCTGTGGTACGCTCTGCGGGATGACCAGACCGTTGATAAATATGTGTTCTTCCTCGACGAGGGACAGGAGCGGGAAATCAAGGGCAACTACAAGGAGTTTTTCCAGCTTCTCAAAATCTGGGACAAGGTGGAGATCATCCATACCCCCACAAAATACCGGGAGGTCATCGTACCGGAAATCGCCTTCCAGTGTATGCACTTCTATTCCCCGGAATATCTGGCGATTTTTGACGCCATTGCCGACCATATCACCGTTGACCCGGCGTGGGAAAAGGCCGACAAAATTTACTTTACCCGCAGCAGCTTTGCCAAGGGCAACGGCTTTGACTTTGGCCTACAATGTCTCGATAATTTCTTTCAGAATAACGGCTTTACCCTGCTGGCGCCGGAGACCATCACATTGTCTCACCTGATCTGGCTGATTCGGGGGGCTTCCGAAATCGCCACCATTTCCGGCTCCGTCCACCACAATATGCTCTTTGCGCGAAGCGGCCAGAAGCTGACCATTATGGAGCGTCTCATTATCAACGACGACCATCAGGTTGGCATCAACCAGATGCGGCAGTTACACGTCACCCCCATCGACGCCAATTTCCACCTGTATCCCGTTGACACCACCGGCCCGCTGATGGTGGGCTGCAACCACATTCTGGAACAGTACATTGCGGACAAGGGCCTGCTGCCACCTGACGACCTTTACCGCAGCAAAGCCTACCGGGACCGGTGCTTCAAGGGCTATATGGCCTCCTATCAGGACAACTACCGCTACCGCTGGCATATGGAGCCCTGGTACCCGGAAATCTGCGATTCTCTGTATGAGTCCTACCAGGACAATTACCCTTATTTCCGGGAGTACCTTGACGGGGAAAAGCCCTTCCTGCGGGAACACTATTTCCAGATTCACTACCTCAAACAGTTTATCAAACGGCTGATTCACTACCATCGGTAAGGCCGGAAAGAGGATTCCATGAACATTGACTACCAATACCTGCGGCCGGAAAAGGCAAAAGCTCTGAAAAAATGGTACGACGACCCGGTGGAGGTGCGGGAGAATCCCGCCATCTGGCAGGGAAGCAACGCCACCATTCTCCCCCTGCGCCGGGGCTTCGGCCTGCTCTTTGGCAAGGGCGGCGTGGTGGATGAAAACGGAGAATATGTTCCCCTGTCCTCCATTCCCGGACGGGTGGAGGGAAGCTATTCCGTGGAAAGCCCAGAATACCATGACGAAAAAGTGGTTTACTGCGGCTACCTCGTCAACCACTGGGGCCATTTTCTCATTGAAGCCGTGACCCGGCTTTGGTATTTTCTGGAAAACGACCCCACAATCGATAAATTCGTCTACTTTTTAGACGAAAACGAGGATCGGGAAATTAAAGGCAACTACCGGCTGTTTCTGGAGCTGCTGAAAATCTGGGACAAGCTGGAAATCATCAACAAACCCACCCGCTACCGGGAGGTCATCGTCCCGGAGCTGGGTATCCATATGCGCAAGGCCTACACCCCTAAGCTTCTGCGGGTTTTCGATGCCGTGGCGGCAAATGTTGTGCCCCAGCCGGACTGGGACACGCCCCAAAAAATCTATTTCAGCCGCAGCCAGTTCAAAAAGGGCCAGCCCTTTGAGTTTGGCTTTGATTCTCTGGACAATTTCTACGAAAAGAATGGCTACACCATCCTCTATCCCGAAAAGGTGCCCCTGGACCGGATGATTTACTACATCCGCAGCGCGGAGGTTGTGGCTTCCCTGTCCGGCTCCCTGCCCCACAACATGCTCTTTGCCCGGTCCGGGCAAACCGTGGAGATTGTGGAGCGGCTGGTGATCAGCGACGACAACCAGACCGATGTCAACCGAATGCGGGATCTGCACGTTGTCTACATTGACGCCAACATCCCCCTGTACCCCATCGATTTCGTCGGCCCCTTTATCATGGGCTACACCCCGGAGCTGGAACGGTTCGCCAAAGACAAGGGCTATCTGCCACCGGATGACAGATTTTTGACCCAGAAGCACTACAAGCGCTGCTTTGTAAACTATATGAAAGCCTACGAAGATCTGTACCGCTACAATTGGTATCAGGACGATTGGTACGGTCCCTTCGCCGATTCCCTTTACGAGGGCTTCCGGGCGGGCCACGCCTTCTTCGGGGACTACCTGGACGGGAAAAGGCCCTTCCGCTGGCACCACTATTTTGAAGTGCACTATTTCAAGCAGTTTGTAAAGCGGATATTGGGTATCGGACAATAATTCCCTTGCCTTTTCTCGCATATTGTACTAAAATAACGCCATAGTTTTATGGATTCTGCTATAGAAAGGACGCAACCTTATGTCTACCATTCAAGTGTTAAAGCCCAAATTCCATATTGACGAGTGCCTGGCACAGATTCGGGAGTGCCTGGAGAAGGGCTGGACCGGCTCCGGCTTCAAGACCGCCGAATTTGAGCAGAAGTGGAAAGAATACACCGGCCATCCCCACGCCTGCTACTTAAACTCCAACACCTCCGGCCTGCATCTGGCGGTGAATATCCTGAAGCGCCGCTACGGCTGGCAGGACGGCGACGAGATCATCTCCACCCCCATCACCTTCGTCTCCACCAACCATGCCATTCTCTATGAAAATTTGAAGCCTGTCTTCGCCGACGTGGATCAGTACCTGTGTCTTGACCCGGTGGATGTGGAAAAGAAGATCACCGACAAGACCCGGGCCGTCATCTTCGTGGGCTACGGCGGACGGGTTGGTCAGCTGGATAAGATTCTGGAAATCTGCAAAAACCACGGCCTGCACCTGATTCTGGATGCCGCCCATATGTCCGGCACCCGGGTAAACGGCGTGACCCCCGGCACCTGGGAGGGTGTGGACGTGGCGGTCTACTCCTATCAGGCCGTGAAAAATCTGCCCACCGGCGACAGCGGCATGATCTGCTTTGCCGACGGCGAGCTGGATGCCCAGTGCCGCAAGGTCTCCTGGATGGGCATTAACAAGGACACCTACGCCCGTACCAGCAGCGAGGGCACCTACAAGTGGAACTACGGCGTGGACTATGTGGGCTACAAGTACAACGGCAACGCCATTATGGCCGCCATCGCTCTGGCCCAGTTGCCCTATCTGGACGAGGAAAATGCCCGCCGGCGGGAAATCGTGAAAATGTACGATGAAGGCTTCTCCAAAAATCCCAAGATTCAGATTGTCCCCGCTCCCCATCCCGAGGAGTGCTCCTTCCACATCTATGAGCTGATCGTGCCCGACCGTGAGGCCCTGCTGTCCGAGCTGGCGAAAAACGACATCTACGGCGGCGTCCATTACCGGGACAACACGGAATTCTCCATGTACACCTACGCCCAGGGCACCTGCCCCCGGGCACATGAGGTGTCCCAGCACATCATCACCATGCCCCTGCACCTGTACCTGACGGACGAGGATGTCCAGAAAATCATCCGCATCGTCAACGATTTCGTGAAATAAGGGTGAAAACCATGTTATTTCTTCAATATCCCCCCTGTTCCACCTGCAAGAAAGCCAAGGCCTGGCTGGACAGCCACGGCATTGCCTACGAAGCCCGGCACATCAAGGAGCAGAATCCCACCTATGAAGAACTGTCCTGCTGGCTTACAAAAAGCGGCCTGCCGGTGAAGAAATTCTTCAACACCAGCGGTCTGCAATACAAGGCTCTGAATCTCAAGGACAAGCTTCCCGGCATGACCGTGGAGGAGCAGCTGCGGCTGCTGGCCACCGACGGAATGCTGGTAAAGCGGCCCATTGTGGTCACCGACGAGGGCAAAGTCCTCACCGGCTTCAAAGCGGCGGAATGGGAAAGCACCCTGCTGTAATTATGAGGGGAAATTCATGAATATTCTGGTAAGCTATGGTTCCAAGTACGGAACCACCAAGCGCTATGCCCGGTGGATTGCCGAGGAACTGGCCTGCGACCTGGCGGACAGCCGGGACGTAAGCCCGGAAAAGCTCAAGTCCTACGACGTAATCATTCACGGCGGCGGGCTGTACGCGGGCGGACTTTGCGGCATCCATACCATTGTCAAGAACTTTGACGCCATTGCCGACAAGCAGATCATTCTGTTTTCCTGCGGTCTGGCCGACACGGAGGACCCGGAAAATGTAGCCCACATCGAAGCTGGGCTGGAAAAGGTTCTGACCCCGGAAATGCGAGGAAAAATCAAGCAGTTCCATCTGCGGGGCGGCATCGACTATTCCCGGCTGGGACTGAAGCACAAGGCCATGATGGCAATGCTTCGGACCGTCATGCTGAAGAAAGGCTACGACAATCTCCGCGGTGAGGATCAAATGATGCTGGAGACCTACGGCGGCACCGTAGACTTTACCAGCCAGGAGTCGCTGGCCCCCCTGCTCAACTATGTTCGCTCCCTTCCATAACGGAACATGGCGCACCGATTGGTGCGCCATGTTTGTACAATAATAGTCCGATGGATACTTATGTTCAACCTAACCGGCCAACATGGGCCGTGATGCCACGGTGACACAAAACCCCAGCGGTGTGGATACTCCGCTGGGGTCTTAAATTCTTTCGCGACGCAGGTCTGTAAGCCGGGTTCTGTCTTGACAGCCATCTATCTAGCCCCGTGATTGCTCACGGGATCAAGCCGCCTCCTCGGGACGGCCGGGCCGGCCTATTGTCCCTCCACGGCGTTGCTCCGGGATAGAGTTTACAGCGTAAAACCCATGTTACCATGGGCCGGGTGGGCTCTTACCCCACCTTTTCACCATCACCGGTACGAGACCGGCAGAATATCTCTGTTGCACTTGTCCTGAGGTTACCCTCGGCGGGCGTTACCCGTTATCCCTGCCCTGTGGAGCCCGGACTTTCCTCATCCGGGGCCTTTCGGCCTCCGTCCGCGGCTGTCCGACCTGGTCGCGGTGCTATTGTAACGCAGAAAAGGGAAAATGTCAAATATCTTGCAAATTCCTTTCCGAGGGGCTATACTATTGGTATCTTCTATGGAACGAGGAATGGACTATGAACAGCAAATTTGAGGAATACTTTTCTTCCCTGAAGGATAAAAAAATCGCCGTGCTGGGTCTCGGCGTCAGCAACCGCCCCCTGGTGCGGCTGCTGCTGGAATACGGCTGCGACGTAACCGGCTGCGACAAGACCCCCCGGGAGAAGCTGGACCCGGAGGTTCTGGAGCTGGAAAAGCTGGGCTGCACGCTCCATGTGGGGGAAACGTATCTCGATGGCGTGGAAGCGGACATTGTATTCCGCACCCCCGGTATGCACCCTGCGAACCCCGCCATTGAAGCCCTGCGCAGCCGGGGCGCTGAGGTCACCAGCGAAATGGAGGTGTTCTTCGAGGTCTGCCCCTGCACGCTTCTGGCAGTCACCGGCTCTGACGGCAAGACCACAACCACCACGCTGGTGTCCGAAATGCTGAAGGCCTCTGGGAAAACCGTCTGGCTGGGGGGCAACATCGGTACGCCCCTGCTGCCGCTGGTCCGGCAGATGAAGGAAACGGACTACGCCGTGGTGGAGCTCAGCTCCTTCCAGCTCATGGACATGAAGCGCAGCCCCGCCCGGGCGGTGATTACCAACCTCGCCCCCAACCATCTGGACATTCACAAGGACATGGCGGAATATGTGGAGGCGAAAACCAACATTTTCCGCCATCAGGACGAAAGCGGCCTTCTGGTTCTGAATGCCGACAACGCCATTACCGCTTCCTTCCGGGGTAACGGAACCACCCGCTTCTTCTCCCGGCAGAAAGATGCCGATGTGTGCGTGAAGGACGGCGTCATCTGCCGCCATGGAGAAAAGGTGCTGCCGCTAAAGGACATTCTCATTCCCGGTGTCCACAATGTGGAGAATTACATGGCGGCTATCGCCATGGTGGAGGGACTGGTGGAGAACGACACCATCCGCCATGTGGCGAGGACCTTCGGCGGCGTGGAGCACCGCATTGAGCTGGTGCGGGTCAAGGACGGCGTGCGGTTCTACAACGACTCCATCGCCTCCAGCCCCAGCCGCACCATCGCCGGCCTGCGCAGCTTCCCCGAAAAGGTGATTCTCATTGCCGGCGGCTACGACAAGCACATCCCCTATGACGTGCTGGGGCCGGAAATCTGCAAGCATGCCAAGAAGCTGTTCCTGGGCGGCGCCACGGGAGAAAAAATCCGTCAGGCGGTGGTCTCCTGCCCGGAATATGACGCAAATCAGCTGGAAATTGTGGACTGTGGAACCTTTGAGCCTGCCGTCCGCGCCGCCGCCGCTGCCGCGAAGCCGGGGGACGTGGTGCTCATGAGCCCTGCTAGCGCGGCCTTTGATCAGTTCAAGAATTTCATGGTTCGGGGCGAATTCTACAAGAAACTCGTAAAGGAGCTGTGACCATGGACATTACCAAGGTGACTCGTCCGGCCCGGAAGCTGCTGAAGCTGAAATCTTGCGGCGCGGTGATCGTGGCAGCGGGCAGCGCCTCCCGGATGGGAGGCATCGACAAGGTCATGGCGAATCTGGGTGGGGAACCCATGATCCTCCGTACCGTCCGGGCCTTTCAGAACTGTGATGCCATCACATCCATCGTCATCGTTACCCGGGAAGACCTGATCCGGCCCATTTCCGGGCTTTGCAGAGATATGGGCAAAGTCGTGGCCGTGGTGGCCGGGGGCAGCAGCCGTCAGGAATCCGTCCATCTGGGTCTGAATGCCCTGCCGAAGGGAACCCAGCTTGCGGCAGTTCACGACGGCGCCCGGCCGCTCATTTCCTGGCAGGTCATTGACCGAGTGGTACGGGCAGCGAACACTTATGGCGCGGCGGCTCCCGCAATACCTGTGAAGGACACCATCAAGGTGGTCTCTGGCGGTCTGGTGAAGGAGACTCCCGACCGTTCCGCGCTGATGGCGGTGCAGACCCCCCAGGTATTTGATTTTGACCTGCTTCGGGGCGCGCTGAAAAAGGCGGAGGAAGACGGGGCAGCAGTCACCGACGACTGCTCCGCCGTGGAGCGCACAGGCATGAAAATCAAGATTGTGGAGGGTGACGAGCGGAATCTCAAGGTCACCACCCCCATGGATTTGAAAATCGCGGAGCTGCTGCTGGAGGAAGCGCAATGAGAATCGGACACGGATATGACGTACACAAGCTGGTGGAGGGTCGGGATTTGATCCTGGGCGGCGTGAAAATTGACTACGAAAAGGGCCTGCTGGGCCACTCCGACGCGGACGTACTACTCCACGCGGTGTCCGACGCGCTGCTGGGCGCGGCGGGACTGGGAGACATCGGCCGCCACTTCCCGGACACCGATCCCAAATACAAGGGGGCGGATTCTTTGGAGCTTTTGCGGGAAGTGTACCGAAAAATCTCGGAAAAGGGCTACCGGGTAGGCAATATCGACGTGACCATGATCGCCCAGAAGCCCAAATTAAAGGACTTCATTCCGCGGATGCAGGAAAACATTGCCGCCGCCGTGGGCGTCACTGCTGATCGAGTGAACGTAAAGGCCACCACCGAGGAAAAGCTGGGCTTTACGGGCAGCGGGGAGGGAATGTCCTGCCACGCGGTGTGCATATTGGAAGAAGTGGAATGATTCAACGCCCTGCGGCAAATCCGCAGGGCGTTTCTACGTTCCCTTGAGAGGCAGTCTCCGACTGGCAGCGTGAAAGGCCAGAAAACGTGCCTATCAATATTTCTTTTGCAGATACAGGTAGCTGAGCCAGTGGAACACCATGATGATGCACACGCTGAATCCGGCAGCGGTGGCCAGCTCCTGCTTGCCGATAATCTGGAAGACAATGGTGGCGATGGCAGCCACCAGCACATACAGGTAGCCCGCCCAGGCCCAGGCCTTGTTGGCAAGGAATCTGTTCCGTTCGTCCTGATTGGTGGTATCCACCTTCTCCCGGTACGCGGGATTGCGCAGATACCGGACATTTCGGATGATCTGGAAAACACCTACGCCCAGCAAGCCGCCGCCCAGGCCGCCCCAGTAGTCGTCAAGCAGTCCCGCCATGTTGCTGCCGATCAGCGCCGCGCCCAATACAACCCAGAAAATGCTGAGAATCATTCTTCTGTTACTTTTCATACCGATTCCCCCTCGTCAAATAAAAACACTTCTTCGATGGTCATTCCGAAAAATTTCGCGATATTGTGGGCCAGAAAAATGGAGGGGTTGTAGCGTCCCGTTTCCAGCGAGCTGATGGTCTGCCGGGATACCCCCAGGGCCTTGGCAAACTCCTCCTGGCGAATGCCGCGGCTCTTTCGGATTTCTTCTATGCGGTTCTTCACCACATCACTTCCTTTCAACTTGTAAAGCTAGCTTGACATTATATTAGCACGCTCTCCGCAAAATGTCAAGCGTGTTTTACATTCTTTTCAAAAGAAAATGCACGGCAGAATTGCCGTGCACTTTTTTCAGCTTTTTTCGCTGTTTTCCGGCTTTGCCGCTCTTCTTCTGCGCCGGCGGCGGGGACGGTTGGGGCTGTCCTCGGGGTCGGCCTTCTCCGCCCGGCGGGCGTAGGCCTCCGCAGCCTCGGAGGTGGCCTCGTAGGTCAGGCGGCTGACCCGGGTCAAACCGTTTTCCTGTAGGGACAGCCGCACCCGAATCAGGAATTTTCCATGCTCCGGGCAGGTGGCCAGGTCCATATACCGGTGCCCCGGCTGGGCAAACCACCGGGAGCCCAGCATCCTTCCGCCGCAGACCGGGCAAAGATTTTCCTCGCCGGACATGGCGCCGAGCGCCGCCCGCTTGTCGGCGTAATCATAAAACACCTTCCGGGCAATGCAGCCGGGCAGCTCCGCCCCGTGGAAACCGTTCTCGTGGCTCTTCAGGGCCTCGTCATACTCTGCCATACCCTTGGGGAGATCCAGTCGGGCGCAGATCAGGGCCGTGTGGTAAGCGTCGCCCAGCGCGTCATGGGCGGGGCGGGTGGCCTCGATGCCCAGAGTTTCCATGGCGGTTTTCAGGGCCTTCTGGGAGTTGGAGCCGTCGGTCTGGGCGTTGAAAATCATCTGGGCATTGTACCACCGGTCGGTGAACGCCGTGTCCATGTCAAAAAGCTGCAAATTCTCCCGGAGAATGCCGATATCGTCAAAGCCCCAGGTCAGGAACACGATGTCCTCCCCGCACCAGCTTTTGAACAGCTCCATGGCTTCCGGGAAAGGCACACCCTCGTCCCGCAGGCGGTTCTCCTTGATGCCGGTGAGCTTGCTGACCCGGCGGTTCAGGTGCCGGTAGAATTTGGGCCGGATCATGACCTGAAACTCGTCCGCCACCTCGCCATCTTCCGTAATCCGCACCGCGCCGATCTGAATGATCTCGCCCCGGATCTGGACGGGCAGCACCTTCTTGGAGGAAGGCGAACCGGGCCAGGGCTGATTCCATTCCATATCCATAACAATGTAATTCATTGCAAAACCTCTGTAATCCATATTTCTGCGCTTATCATATCACAATCCTGCCCCTGTGTAAACAGAAAGTTGGAAAACTCGGAAAAACGACTTTCAGAGGCGAAACCGGTCTGGCCCTGTTTTTCAATTCTTTATTGGCACTGTATTTAATACCAGATCCGGGTATAATAGGCCCATCACTTCCCAAGGAGGCAACGAAAATGGATAAGAAACAGAAAATCTCCACCCGAAAGATCGTATTTGTGGCACTGATGGCCGCTCTGACCGTGGCTGGCTCCGCCCTGCGCATTACCCTGCCCATCGACATCGCGGGCACCACATCCTTCCACCTGGGCAACATCATGTGCGCCCTCAGCGGCCTGCTGCTGGGTCCCTGGCTGGGCGGTCTGGCCGCCGGTCTCGGCTCCGCCATCTATGACATGACCAATCCCCTGTACATCTCCGAGTGCTGGATCACCTTCCTGACCAAGGGCGCCTACGGTCTGGCTGTGGGTCTGGTGGTCTGGAAGGCCAAGGACAAATGGGGCTACGGCAAGGCAACCATCGCAACCGTAGCCGGCGCCCTGACCTACGCCGTGCTGTACTTAGGAAAGAGCTACTTCTACAACGGGCTGCTCCTCAAGGGTCTGACCCCCGCCGCTGCCCTGACCACCATCATCGCCAAGCTGCCCGCCACCACCTTCAACGCCGTTATCGCCATCGTCATCGCTCCGTTACTGGCCGTGAACATCCGCGCCGCGTTGGAACACAACCATCTGACATTGGAATGATCAAAAAGCTCTGTCGAAAAGCAGAGCTTTTTTCATTCTATGAATGTTTTTTGATTCTTGTCACATCCTAATCCCGGAGGGATGAATATGACCGAAAAGGAATATGAGCAGCTGGTGCAGAAGGCTGCTCCCAAATCACCCATGGGCAAAGACTGCCTGAACGCATTCTGGATCGGAGGGCTGATCTGTGTCCTGGGACAAATTCTGACCAACAGCTACAGCGCAGTCGGATTGGACAAAGACGCTGCCGCCACAGCCACCTCCATAACGCTGGTGACGCTGTCCGCGCTGCTGACCGGCCTGAGCCTCTACGACAATCTGGCAAAATACGGCGGCGCGGGAACCCTGGTGCCCATCACCGGCTTCGCCAATGCCATTGCCGCACCCGCGGTGGAATTCAAAACCGAGGGCTTTATCCTCGGCGTGGGGGCGAAGCTGTTCACCATCGCCGGGCCGGTAATCGTGTATGGATTGTCTGCCAGCGTAGTCTATGGATTTATCTACTGGCTGTGGACGCTGTTTGCCTGATAACGCAGACGGGAATACTAACAACTTTCTGCCTGCCACACAAGATCATGATACCGGACGGGGCTGTTACACCGTTCGGTATCTTTTCTTATTTTGCGTTGGTCACAGAATTTCCCATTCCTTGCGGAGCGCTGGCTGCCGTCTCCCATTCGCTCTTTCCATGCCGTCCTTACAGATTCCTTTGGGAAAAGTCTCCAAATTTCCAATACTTATTTTATTTAATATTCCGTCTTGGAAAAGTATCTTCTTTGTGCTACCATAGGTTCAAGTTAATTCGGACTCCGAATTTATAATTTCGGTTTCTGAAATAGCATCCAGATGGAGGATGTGAAACAGCAAATGAAAGAAATGAAAAAACTCGGTCTGAAGGAGACAAAAATCGGCAATCAGCTGCTCATTCTTCAGACGCTCTTCAGCGGAAACGGCTTTTCCCGGGTAGAGCTGGCAGAAAAAACCCGTCTTTCGCCCAGTACGGTTACCAGCCTGACGGCAGATCTGCTGAAACGCGGCATTATTGAGGAAAGCGGGACAAAGGTCGTCACCGCCGGCCGCGCCCGCACCGAGCTGGCTGTCAGCAATTCCCTGGGATATCTGGTGGTGCTGGAGGTCTCTCATAGCTGCATCTATATCACGCTGCTGAATATGCGGCTGGAAATAATGTCCTCCAGACAGGTCAAGGGCAAATTCGTAGATGGCAACAGCGTGTTCGCCGCAGTGGCACAGGAAATTTCCGATACAGACGGCACTCAGCCGCTGGCGGGAATCGGCATTCTGTTTCAGGAGGATGTGCGGGAAAACAGCTTCCATGTGATGTACTCCACGGGCTATGCCGCAGCCAACATCTCCCTTAAGGATGCCTTTAAGACCCAGTTCCGCGTTCCGGTTCTGGAAGAATCTGTATCTGCCTTCACCGTCACGGATGTCATCCGGGAGGTCGGACTGGAGGAGCGGAACGTTGCTCACATTCATCTTGGTCGGCAGATTCGGGCCGTCCTGCAAATCGACGGCAGCACCGTGGTGCTGAGGGATCATTTCGTGGAGGATTTTTCCTCCATGCTTCCGGAGCGGGAACAGCGCAGCGAAATGTCCCTGTCTCGCCAGCTGGCGCTTCTTCTAAACGTTCTTTACGCCATGTTCCATCTGGATACCGTTCTGATTGCCAGAAAGCAACCTCTGCCCGATGGGTTTCTGGAGGAGCTGCGCGGCGGCATCAGCCCCCGCTTTACCCAAGGTAAAATACCCGACATCGTTCTGGTTCAGGAGGGCAGCCGGGAGCGGACCGCCATCGGATTTGCCGCCCGTATCCGGTTGAAATGCATCCGCAGTCGTCTGGAAGGAACCGTCTGAGAATGGGAGGACTCTATGAATTTCAAGAAGATGATCGAAAATAACCCCTTCTCGCTGGTGGTGAGCCTGCCAGCCAACGACCTGGAATTTGCCCGGGCAGCGCTGGATGGGGGCGCGCAGGCGATTAAAGTGCACTGTAATGTCTGGCACCGGGCCAGCTCCCACACCTTCGGAAGCTACGCCGAGAACCGGGATTTTCTGCGCCGTCTGATCGAGCTTTGCGGGGACGTGCCCGTGGGGCTTGTCCCCGGTGGCCCAGAGGCATTTATCACGCCCGAGGAACGGATGGAGTTGGAGCAGATGGGGCTGAGCTTCTTCAGCGCCTACAGCCGATATCTTCCCTGTCATATGCTGGACAGCACCCGCTTAACAAAGATGGTTGCCATTGATTCCGAATATACCGCGCAAACCCTGGCCGCTGTCCGGGATTCCGATATTGATGTTCTGGAATGCTCCATCCAGCCGGGTGAGAATTACGGAACTGCCCTGTGCTATGACGATCTTCTGCGCTTTCACAGCATCGCCATGGAAACCCGGAAGCCTTGCCTGATCCCAACCCAGCGAAATATACTGCCCTCAGAAGTCCGGCATTTGTACCACGCCGGCTGCAAAGCCATCATGATTGGCGCCATCGTCATGGGCAGCAACCCTGACCCCAGCCAGGTACAATCGGTATCCGCCGCTTTCCGCAAAGCTGTGGATGCTCTTCCCTCGTCGCATCCGTGAAAACGGCTGTAAATAAACCGGGCAAAAGCCCACAATCAAAGAAGGAGTAGATACTATGTTGCAAGGTACCCTGATTATCGTTGCCTTTGTCATCATTGCGGCTCTTATGATGACAAAGAAAATTCCCACGCTGCTGGCGCTTCCGCTGATGGCAGTGGTGATCTGCATCATCGCGGGCGTTCCGGCTGTTGGCGTGGACGCGGAGGGAAAGGCCATCGGCTGGCTGCAAACCGTGTTTGAAGCCGGTACTGTCCGGATGGGCAGCGCCATCATGGCCGTGATCTTCGGCGCTTGGCTGGGCCAGATCATGAACAAGACCGGCATCACCGAAAACATTATCAAAAAGAGCGCTGAACTGGGCGGCGACCGTCCTCTGGTCGTGACCCTGATCATGGTCATCGCTGTGGCCCTGCTGTTCACCACTCTGAACGGACTGGGTTCCATCATCATGGTCGGCAGCATCGTGCTTCCCATTCTGGTATCCGTGGGCGTGCCCGCTATCAGCGCCGCCTGCATTTTCCTGATGGCCTTCAGCACCGGCCTGACCTTCAACATCGCCAACTGGAAGAGCTTCTCCAACATCTTCGGTCTGGAGATGGAGCAGATTAAGAGCTTCGAGGTCTATATGCTCATCGCCACCCTGATCGCCACTGTGGTTCTGATCGTTGTGGAGTTCAAGAAGAACGGCATCAAGTTTGGCTTCTCCGCTCCCACCGGCGACGTGGAGGAGTCCCGTCAGCTCAAGGGCATCACCGGCACCTTGGCCATGGTTTCTCCCCTGATCCCCATTGTTCTGGTGGCCTTCCTGAAGGTTCCCGTCTGCCCCGCCTTCGTCGTCGGCATCATCTGGGCTCTGGTGTTCACCTCCAAGTCCTTTAAGAAAGCCATGAATATGCTGACCAAGAGCTGCTACGACGGCATCACCGACGCAGGCCCCGCCATCATCCTGATGGTCGGCATCGGCATTCTGTATCTGGCTGTGACGAACCCCATCGTCAAGGAAGTCCTCAATCCCTTCCTGCTGAAGGTCGTTCCCAGCGGCAGATTCGGCTACATCCTGTTCTTCGCCCTGCTGGCTCCCCTGTCCCTGTACCGCGGCCCCATGAACCTGTTCGGTCTCGGCTCCGGCATTGCCGCGCTGGTCATCGGTCTGGGCACCCTCAGCCCCATGGCCGTCATGGGCGCGTTCCTGGCTGCCGAGCGTATCCAGGGCTGTGGCGACCCCACCAACACGCAGAACGTCTGGACTGCCAACTTCGCTGAGGTGGATGTGAACCAGATCACCCGCAAGCTGCTGCCCTACCTGTGGACACTGGCTGTGGTTGGCGTGGTCATCAGCGCTTTCCTGTACTTCTGATAAAAACGAATCCGTGGTGCACCGGCTCTGCCGGTGCACCAACTTCGGAAGTGGGCTGATGATGACAGACTCTGCCCTTATCCGCGCGTTCCCGAAAATAAACTACAAAAGGAGAAAACACAATGAAAGTCCGAATCGGTATTGACGTAGGCGGCACCTTTACGGATGCCGTTGCCATCGACAACGATACTTACGAGCTGATCGGGACCGTGAAGGTTCCCACCACCCATTCCGCGAAGGAAGGCGTCGCGGCGGGTATTGTGCAGGTGCTGCACCGGGTCATGCAGGAGCACAACATCGCCCCGGAGGACGTGGTGTTCATCGCCCACGGCACAACGCAGGCTACCAATGCGCTGCTGGAGGGCGACGTTGCCAATGTGGGCATCATCACCATCGGCTCCGGCCTGCAGGGTGCCAAGAGCAAGTCCGACACGTCCATGGGACAAATCGAGCTGGCCGCCGGAAAGTTCCTGCCCAGTGAAAACGAGTACGCGGATGCTGCCGGAGATGTGGACGCCGCCATTCGGGCTGCAGTGGAAAACCTGAAAGCTCAGGGCGCCAGCTCCTTTGTTGCCGCGGAGGCTTTCAGCGTGGATGACCCCGCCAATGAAAATCTGGCTGTGAGCATCTGCGCCGAAGAAAAGCTCCCCGCCACCGCCACCAACGACATCTCCAAGCTCTACGGCCTACGCATCCGCACCCGGACCGCTGTGATCAACGCCTCCATCATGCCGAAAATGCTGGAAGCCGCTACCATGACCGAAGACAGTATCAAGGCCGCCGGCATCACCAGCCCCCTGATGGTTATGCGCTGCGACGGCGGCGTGATGACTGTGGACGAAGTACGCAGCCGTCCCATCCTGACCATTCTGTCCGGCCCTGCCGCCGGTGTCGCAGGCGCGCTGATGTACGAAAAGCTGACAGACGGTATTTTCTTTGAGGTGGGCGGCACCTCCACGGACATTTCCTGCGTCAAGGACGGCAAGGTCATGATCCAGTACGCCGAGGTTGGCGGACACAAGACCTACCTGAATTCTCTGGATGTGCGTACCGTGGGCATCGGCGGCGGCTCCATGGTGCAGATCAAGGACGGCAAGGCCGTTTCCACCGGCCCCAGAAGCGCCCACATCGCCGCGCTGGATTATGAAGTCTATACCGACCCTGCCCTGATTGTCGAGCCGAAGCTGGTGGCTGTCCGGCCCATGCCTACCGACCCGGAGTACGCCTGCATCGAGTGCGCCAACGGTGTTCGGGTGGCGCTGACCATGTCCGGCGCTGCCAACATAGCAGGTTACGTCAAGGACGGGGACTACGCCTACGGCTGCCGGGAAGCGGCAATGAAGGCATGGAAGCCTCTGGCGGACAACATGGGCTGCACCGTAGAGGAAGCTGCCCGCAAGGTGCTGGCCTTCGCGGCGGAGAAGAACGGCAAGGTGGCCGCTCAGCTGATGAAAGACTACAAAATGGATCCCCGCACCACCTGCTTTGTGGGCGGCGGCGGCGGCGCCTCCACGGTGGTGCCCCATCTGGCTGAAACCATGGGTCAGAAATGCCGCATCGCCCGCAATGCCCCTGTGATTTCCACCATTGGCGTGGCCTTGGCCATGGTCCGGGATATGGTGGAGCGTTCCATCACCAATCCCACCGACGAAGACATCATCAGCGTCCGGCGGGAAGCGGAGCAGAAGGCCATCCGCAACGGTGCGGCTCCCGGCACCGTGGAAGTAACGGTGGAAATTGACACCCAGCGTCATGTGGTGCGGGCCATCGCCGTGGGCACCACGGAACTGCGCAGCAAGGATTTGACAAAAAAGCTGCTGACCAGGGAGGAGATTCTGAAGATCACCGCGGAAAACCTGTCCGTGGATGCCTCCCAGCTGCGTATCGCGGCGCAGAACGGCTTTGTCTATGCCGTGACCACGGATCATGTTGAAAAGAAGCTCTTTGGCCTGCTCAAAAAGGTCACCCATCCCCTGCGTCTGATCGACGAGGAAGGTGTCATCCGCCTGCAGAAGAACAATGCCATGATCCGCCAGTCCAGTATCGCGGACTGGAAGAAGGACACTGCCTATCTGCTGGAGGAGCTGACAGAATACAACGACGGCGGCACAAATCTGCCAAACTTCTACATCGTGCTGAACAAAAAGGTCATCGATCTTTCCGGCATGAGCGCCGCGGATCAGATTTACTCTCTGGCAGAGGTGGAGCTGGCCGGCTACGAAGCACAGATGCCCCTGATTCTGGCGGCTACCAACCGTACCGATACCTGAGGAGGGCGATCCATGCCGGACTATACGCTTCCCTTCCCCGGGCGGGAGCTGGCGGAGCAGGAGCTGTCCTATGACCCCTGCTATGCCAAAATTCCCCCGGAGGATCGCCCCGGAATTGTGGACGCTGCCTGGAAGAAGGGTGAAGCTGCCGCCAGAAGGGTTTTCAAGGAATCTGGTGGGGAGCGGGATTTCTTGCAGATTGCAGAAAAAAGCGGCTTGAAAATCTGTATGCAGGATGTGGATTATGTCGTAGGCAGGCAACGGTATTTCAGCGACTACCTGTCTGGGAAAAATGAGATCAATCTCTATCTCAAATCCATCGCTCTCTGGGCTGAACAAAACCACATGACGATCCGCGATGCTCAGAATGTGATTCTCAGCCACGAATACTTTCACGTTCTGGAATGCACAAAAATTGGGCTGACCAGCCGGGAGTATCAGGTGCCCATGCTGCGTATCGGCGCCCTGAAAATCGGCAGCACCGGGATACGCGCCCTGTCCGAAATAGGCGCCCACGCCTTTGCACGAACCTACTATGAGCTGATACAACAGGAGGAAAACGGTGATGAAAGAACTACAGTATGATGTGGTGGTGATCGGTGGCGGCCCCGCCGGTACCGTAGCCGCCATTGCCAGTGCGCGTTGCGGCGCCAGCACGCTTTTGGTGGAGCAGAACGGCTACCTGGGTGGGGCCCTCACCGCCTGCGGCACCGCCCCCCAGATGACCTATCACGCGGGAGACGTGCAGGTTGTCCGGGGTATCCCTCAGGAAATGGTGGAAGAAATGATGCGCCGGGGCTTCTCCACAGGACATATTCCAGACGCGGTGGGCTTCTGTTCCTCCACTACTGCCTTTGACCCGGAGGGTATGAAGCTCGTCTGGGAGGATATGTGTCTTGCCTCCGGCGTGACGCTGATGTATCACACGGTGTTCACACAGTGCGAGATGGAGGGTGACCGGATCGCCGCCGTGGTGGTCTTTACCAAAGGCGGCTATTACCGAATCAGAGCCACCACCTTTGTGGATGCTTCCGCTGATGCGGATGTAGCCACAAGCGCCGGCGTGACCAGCTGCTATGGTCGGGAATCCGACCATTTGGCACAGCCTATGACCATGAATTTCCATGTTTACGGCGTAGACCGGGAAAAGGTCTGCGACTATGTTCTGGAAAATCTGAACGATATGTTCCGCCTGACCCCCCGGAATCTGCGGGAGCTGAAGCACTACGATATTTCCGGCGCATTCAGTAAAATTCAGGCTGCTAAGGACGCCGGAGAATTCCACATCGACCGGGATACGGTTCTGTGCTTTGAGACCAACACCGAAGGTGAGTACTGCGTCAACATGACCCGGGTCTCCATGCTCAACGCGCTGGATCCCTTCGATTTGACCAAAGCAGAAATCGAGGGCAGAAAGCAGGTGCAGGAGGTTCTTCATTTCCTGCGCAAGTACATTCCGGGCTTTGAAAACTGTCATCTGGCCTTCTCCGGCCCCAACATCGGCATTCGGGAGAGCCGGAAGGTGGACGGTGTCTACAAGCTGACGGAGGATGATCTGGTGTCCAACGTTATGTTCCCGGATGCCATCGCCATGGGCGGGTATCCCATCGACGTCCACTCCCCTGACGGCGGCAATACCGTGCACCGGTTCCTGAAGCCGGGCAGCTGGTACTCCATTCCCTACCGCAGTCTGATTGTCCCGAAGCCCAACAATCTGCTGGTCTCCGGACGATGCCTCAGTGCAACCCATGTTGCCTGCTCCGCCATCCGTGTGACCCCCGTGCTGATGGGCATTGCCCAGGCCGCCGGTACCGCCGCCGCCCTGACCGTGCGCACCGGAACAGATGCCAACGCACTGGATACGGACCTTCTCCGCGCTACACTGAAAGAAAACGGCGTATTCTTGGAAGAATACCCTAGTACTGTGATGAAATGACTTTCCCTATCTTTTTCTCCTTGAATCATTCTGTCTTCTGATTGATTCCCGATGTATACCCGATATTTTGCAAGGGTATTCCGGTTGTATATAGGCGCTTTTTGTATGCGTATGTGTCCGTTTTTTAGATTCGCGCATGGCGCGCCTATATCTTTCGCATCCGTTCTTTTCTGGTTGGCGACCTACCGTTCGGAAGGATATTGTATTGCAGGAAAGCGGCTGCGCCCTGACTGACACAGCCGCTTTGCTTCCGAAACGGATAACGACATTCCGCAAAAGCAAGCTTACGCTTTGCCTTTCTCTTCCAGAGAAGTCATTGCAAGGAACGCTAACCCGATTCCTAACATACTCATCCCGAAATGAACATCCAATTCCGTTAGAACAGACAGAACCGCTACACTGACTCCCATGGCAAGCGCGATCGCTTTCAAAATGGTATGCACCAGCGGTGTAAGGCCCTTCCCTTCTTCCCGCTGGGGCTCCAGACGATTGCGCATCAATTCATCCACACTGACACCAAGAATGTCTGCCAGCTTTGGGATTGCATTCACATCCGGGCAGGAAAGATCTCTTTCCCATTTTGACACCGCCTTATCTGTTACGCCCATTTTTTCGGCAAGCTCCAGCTGTGTCATTCCGGTTTCCTTTCTTAAGGATGAAATCATCATGCCAAGCGTCTTTTCCTACATTTCGCCTTGACTCCTTTCTTTTGATGACCGCATCGTACCACTCCTTTCCAATGAACGCAACCGACCAACAGTTTAGTCCGGTAGACATTTGGTTTCTCGGTCTGTACCCTCGGTTTCCTGGATCGTAAACCCCAATGCATCCCGATAAAAGCGGATCATTGCCGCCATATTTTTGACAAAGAATCCGTATCCGTCTGATCTCATCGCTCTGCTTCTCTATTTGTCGATTCTATCCTCGCAAAAGCGCTTTCCGCTCCATATACCCGGAAAAACTGCCGGATGTGTCTTTCCACAAGTGCCATGACTTCCTTCTCCCGTTCCGGCTCCCGATCGCAGAGGTTAATCCACACGGAAATAGGCAGACAGAACTGGGCCGCCATGATCTCGGGGTCATCTTCTGCCAGAACGCCTTTGCGAATCATGCTCTGTATCAGTCCGGTAAAATACGCCAGCACATCGGAATAATTCTGTTTCGTTTGCAGCTTTGCCAACTCAGGGTTCTGAAACTGCTCGATGACCAGCATTTTCCGCGCCCTTTGGATTGTGGGATCGTGGAGGATGTAGCGAATCTGCCCCTGAATCATTTGCACGGCAGCATCCGAAGTCAAGGGCAGGCTGGCGGCATCTTTCTCCCAATCCGTTCTGGAAAAAATGGAATGTTTTCCATATTTCTCCAATACCTGATTCACCAGCGTATCCAAAATCGCCTGCTTGCTGTCAAAATGGCTGTAAAGGGACGCTTTCCGAATGCCCACCGCGTCCGCGATTTGCGAGATTGAGGTCGCTTCAAACCCCTGTACCGAGAACAGCTCCAGCGACGCTTCCAGAATTTCCTGTTTTGTGTTTCCCCGCTCCATAAAAAATCCCCCTGCCGAAATGATGTCTTGTGCTGTAGAACCACCAGTTTTACGCATCTATATTATAACTAACTATCGTTCGTAAGTCAACAAGTTATTTGTTAAAAAGGTCCGATACGAAAACCTGATGTAACTCTTTCCTTCCGGTCACAATTTCTCCCCGGAACGCCATTAGTGGGTTCCATCAGGTTTTGGCATAACGCGTACTTTTCGTTATTCAGCAAACCGAGGCACCGGTCATTTCGGCGGTGCCTCGGTTATGATTTGGTAAGCCTTTGGAGAAATTTCCCGCATTGCGCGTCTGAAATGAACTGGCAGCAGTTCACTATGGATTCAGCACGATCCGCGTGGTCTTTCCTTTCAGTCCATTTTCGGCAGCTTGTCGAAGCTGGCCTGCAGTTCCTCGTCGGTGGGGATGTAGTCGGACATCTTCCCGTCGTGGAATTTCTCGTAAGCCACCATATCGAAGTAGCCTGTGCCGGTGAGACCGAAGACGATAGTCTTCTCCTCGCCGGTTTCGATGCACTTTTTCGCCT
>JALFXH010000110.1 GCA_022786965.1 Clostridiales bacterium | reverse complement strand
ATCCGTGCCCACACTTCTCACCGCGGCAAAATCGTGGGTGCCCACGAACTGGCTGGCTGCCGCCTGCATAACGGCTTCGTCCAGATGTCGGGGGTAAAACCAGGCCCGGTTGACATAAAACGGATCTTTGAGCCGGGAATTGTAGATTTGGTAGGTGTATTCCTTGCGGACGCAGGAGCCGATGGCGTTGAAATTCTCGTGGACCTCAAAGGCCCTGGTCACCACGATGTCGCAGGGCAGATGGGTATTGAGGGCGTAGGGAAGCCGCTCCACCGGAATGGTAGAGGTTGTCCGGAAATTCGCCACATAGCACCGGGCGTGAACCCCCGCGTCGGTGCGTCCGCAGCCGGTCATATGCACCGGATGCCCCACAATCATAGCGGCGGCTTTTTCCAGGGTTTCCGCCACGGTGGGCAGGTTCTTCTGCACCTGCCAGCCGTGATAATCGGTTCCCAAATAGGTTAAAATCAGTGCGATATTGCGCATAGCGTCCCTCACAGGCCCACGGATTTGAGAACGATCACCGCCACCAGCAGCACAGCCCCGGCGCCGTAGGACAGGAAGTCCTCCAGATGGTAGCGCAGCAGCTTCATCTTGGTGCGGCCCTCGCCGCCCTGATAGCAGCGGCACTCCATGGCGGTGGCCAGTTCGTCCGCCCGCCGGAAGGCGCTGATGAACAGGGGCACCAGAATGGGAATCAGGGCCTTGGCCCGATCCATCAGAGAGCCGGTCTCAAAATCCGCGCCTCTGGCCTTCTGGGCGCACATGATCTTGTCGGTTTCCTCAATCAGAGTGGGGATGAACCGCAGGGCAATGCACATCATCATGGACAGCTCATGCACAGGAACGCCCACCTTTTTCAGGGGCTTCATCAGCGATTCCAGTCCGTCCGTCAGAGCGATGGGCGACGTGGTATAGGTCAGCAGGAAGGTGCCGGTAATCAGCATCAGAATCCGGGACATCATCATCACCGCCCGGGCAAGACCGCCGGTGGTCATGGTGAGAATCCAGAAATGGAAGATCACTTCCCCCTCCTGGGTAAAGAACAGATTGAGAACGCCGGTGAATATCAGAATCATCACCAGCGGCTTCATGCCCCGCAGAATGGATTTGAGCGGAATGGTGGACATCCAGATTACTGTCACCAGAAACAGGAACATGAGGCCATAAGACACCCAGCTCCCCGCCAGAAATAGGGCCACAATGTAGACCACCAGCATAATCAGTTTCGTTCTGGGGTCCAGCCGGTGAATGATCGACTGTCCCGGGAAATACTGGCCCAGGGTAATATCCTTAAGCATTGGCTATCCCTCCCTGCAGCCGTTTGATTTCGGAGACTGCCTGCTCAATGGTGTAGACATTGGCAACGTCCAGTCCCTTTTCTTTCAGGTGCAGGAACACCTGGGTGACCTGAGGAATGTTCAGGCCCATCTTCACCAGCTCCTCCGCGTGGCAGAACACCTCCGCCGGGGTGCCGTCCATGGCAAGCTTCGAGCCGTTCATCACCAGCAGACGATCCGTCAACCGGGCCACATCCTCCATGGAGTGGGATACCATCATGATGGTTGCGTTTCTGGCCTTGCGGTAGGCTTCGATGTTTCCAAGGATTTCGGCCCGGCCCACAGGGTCCAGACCGGCGGTGGGCTCGTCCAGAATCAGCACCTCCGGCTCCATGGCGATGACGCCGGCGATGGCGACTCTTCGCTTCTGTCCGCCGGACAGGTCAAAGGGCGAGACCTCCAGCTGCTCCTCCGTCAGGCCCACAAAGCCCACGGCCTCCCGGACCCGGCGGTCGATTTCCTTCTCGTCAAGGCCCATATTCTTGGGGCCAAAGGCAATATCCCGGTACACCGTCTCCTCAAAGAGCTGATACTCCGGGTACTGAAACACCAGTCCCACCCGGAACCGGGCCTGCCGGGTCAGCTTCTTGTCCGACCAGATGTCCACACCGTCCAGCAGCACCTGGCCGGAGGTGGGCTTCAGCAGACCGTTGAGCTGCTGCATCAGCGTGGATTTGCCGGAGCCGGTATGTCCGATGATGCCGATGAATTCTCCCGGCTCCACGGAAAAAGAAATGTTATCCAGCGCTTTGTGCTCAAAGGGCGTGCCTACGCTGTAGATGTAGGTTAAGTCTTTTACTTCCAGAATTGGTTTCAATCAAGATTCCTCCCAGCGGGTCAAGCCTTTACCAGATCATAAAGTGCCTGCGCGCATTCTTCGGGTTCCAGTGCGTCCAAAGGTAGATCACAGCCCTGCCGGTTCAGCTCCCAGCACAGCTCCACGGTTTCCGGGGACGCAAGGCCGATGCTGTGCAGCAGCTCCACCTGGGAGAAAACCTGCCTGGGCGTTCCGTCCGCCGCGACTTTTCCTTTGTCCAGCACCACCACCCGGTCTGCCTTGGCGGCTTCGTCCATGTGGTGGGTAATCAGCACAACGGTGATCCCCTTCTCCCGGTTCAGGCGGCTGACGGTGTCGATGACCTCCCGGCGGCCCC
>JALFXH010000076.1 GCA_022786965.1 Clostridiales bacterium | reverse complement strand
ATATACTACCGGGAGGTGATATTTTGGCTATTGTCCAGACTGACGTACCCATGACCGCCCAGCTGTGCGAGCAGACCATCGGGCAGCTGCTGCGGCGGTATCCCGCTTTTTCCTCCGAAAGCCTGACCACCACCGCCTTCGGACGGCCCGTTCTCACCCTTCGCATCGGTACAGGAGAGCGGAAGGTGCTCTATTCCGCCGCCCACCACGCCAACGAGTGGATCACCACCCCGGTACTGCTGAAATTTCTGGAGGAGCTGGCACAGGCGGCGGAAAATGACGGAAAGATTTTCGGCGTACCCGCCCAGAACATTCTGAAAGCCGCCACCATTTACGCCGTGCCCATGGTGGACCCGGATGGGGTGGATCTGGTCACCGGGGCCATCGAGCCGGGAACCCTGGAATACACCGCCGCCCAGACTCTGGCGGACAACTACCCATCGATTCCCTTCCCTGAGGGCTGGAAAGCAAATCTTTTGGGGGTTGACCTGAACCTGCAATACCCTGCCGGGTGGCTCCGGGCCAGGGAGATTAAATTCTCTCAGGGCTTCACCAAACCCGGCCCCCGGGATTATGTGGGCCGGGCCCCGCTGAACCAGCGGGAGTCCATCGCCATGGCCCGCTACACGGAGGAAGTTGACCCGGCGCTGGTTATCGCCTTCCACACCCAGGGCGAGGTAATCTACTGGCAGTTTGGGGACTACGTTGTCCCCGGCGCCCGGGCGCTGGCGGAGGAATTTGCCCGGCTCAGCGGCTACGCTCTGGAGGACACCCCCTACGAATCCAGCTTTGCCGGTTACAAGGACTGGTTCATTCAGCAATGGCGGCGGCCCGGCTTCACCATCGAATCAGGCCAGGGAGAAAGCCCGCTTCCCTTAAGCCAGTTTGATGATATTTACAAGGCAAATCTGGGCATATTGGTTACAGGGGCCACCGGACTGCCCGGCGGCACGTAAAAAATCCCCACCGGTGCATTGCAATTCCAAAATAAATGGGATATAATGGCAAAAACACAAAAGGAGGGGACCTACTATGACGGAACAGTTGTCCGTTCAGGTTCTGGAAATTATCCGCAAAATGCAGCAAAACGAGCTGACGGAAAGCGTAATCTACGAAAAGATCGCCGCCTTCGCCAAGGGAGAAGAGAACCGGCAGACCCTGCTGCGCCTGTCCCGGGAGGAACGGGCACACTATGATATCTGGAAAAAGTACACCGGCATCGAAATGAAGCCGCAGACCGGTAAGGTGCTGAAATTCACCATGCTTGCCCGGGTTCTTGGCTTCACCTTCGCGGTGAAGCTAATGGAAAAGGGTGAGGAGAACGCCCAGGAGGAATACGCGCTGCTGGCCGAAGCGGTTCCCGAAAGCATTCAGATCCGCACTCAGGAGGAAGAACATGAGCAGTCCCTTCTGGGTATGCTGGACGAAGAGCGGCTGCAATATGTTGGCAGCATGGTGCTGGGTCTGAATGACGCGCTGGTGGAGCTGACCGGCTCTCTGGCGGGCTTCGCTTTCGCCCTGCAGAACAACCGTCTGATCGCCCTGTCCGGGCTGATTGTGGGAATCTCCGCCACCTTCTCCATGGCCTCCAGTGAATTTCTGGCTGCCCGCAGTGAGGGCCGCAGCGATGCTCTGAAATCCTGCTCCTACACCGGCATCGCCTATCTGATTACGGTGGTGCTGCTGATCGCACCCTACCTGCTCTTCGGCGCGGCCCAGTACATCCCGGCCCTGATCTGTATGCTGGTCATGGTGGTGCTGATTATCGCCGGCTTTACCTACTACACCAGCGTTGCACAGGATCAGCCCTTCAAAAGCCGTTTTTTGGAAATGGCGCTGATCAGCATCGGCGTGGCCGTGGTGTCCTTCGTTGTGGGCATTCTGGCCAAGAAGTTCCTTGGCGTTGACCTGTAATCCGAAAAAGCGGTGGTCTCAGGACTGCCGCTCTTTCTATTTGATCATACACAATTTTCCTGTTGACGATTTAAGCATAAGCTTATATAATAAGCTTATGCTTAGCAAAGGAGGGAGCGCCATGACACAACGGGAGCGGCAGGTTTTGCAGCTCATTGAAGCCGACCCCATGATCTCCCAGCAGGGAATCGCGGACCGGCTGGGCATCACCCGGTCCTCCGCCGCCGTCCACATCTCCAACCTGATGAAAAAGGGCTACATCGCCGGAAAGGGCTATGTCCTGCGCAGCGGCAGCTATGTGGTGGTGGTAGGCGGCGTCAACGTGGATATCGGCGGCCGGGCCTTCGCCCCGCTGATCCCGGCGGACTCCAATCCCGGCCGGGTCAGTGTGTCTCTGGGCGGCGTGGGCCGGAATATCGCCCACAACATGAGTCTGATGGGTCTGGATGTAAGGCTCCTGACAGCCTACGGCGATGATCTCCACGGGGAGCGGGTAGCCGCCTCCTGCTCGGAGCTGGGCATCGACCTGAGCCACGCCCAGCGCGTCCCCGGGGGCACCACCTCCACCTACCTGTACCTGGCGGACCCGGCGGGAGAAATGGCCCTGGCGGTGTCGGATATGTCCATCTGCGAAAAAATCACCCCGGCCTATCTGGCGGCAAATCTGCCCATTCTGCAAAACGCCCAGGTCATTGTGGCAGACACCAACATTCCCGCGGAAACCCTGCGATATCTGGCGGAGAATGTCACCGTTCCCCTCTTCGTTGACCCGGTTTCCACCGCCAAGGCAGAAAAGCTCCGTCCCATTCTCAGCCATATCCACACGCTAAAGCCCAATCGGCTGGAAGCGGAGCTGCTGTCCGGGGTGAAGATCAGCTCTCGTGCGGATGTGGAAAAAGCCGCCGATGCCCTGACCATCCTGGGCGTGCACCGGATGTTCATTTCGCTGGGCGCCGACGGCGTATTCGCCGCCATGGGAGATCAGAAGCTGTGGCTGCCCAACATTCCCGGTCGGATGGTGAACACCACCGGCTGCGGCGATGCCTTTATGGCGGCGCTGGTCTGGGCATACCTGGAGGGCAGCGATCTGGAAGCCACCGCGAAAGCGGGTCTTGCCGCCGGTTCCATCGCCATGGAATCCCCGGAAACTATCAATCCCCAGATGTCCGCGCAGACCCTCAAAAAGCGGATGGGTATGTAATCATTCCGTAGGGCGGGGTCATGCCCCCGCCGATCCGGTACGAAATCGTATGGCTTGCAATCAACGCATGGGTTCCAGAAATCGGTGCGTCGGCGGAGTCATGACTCCGCCCTACAAAATCCGCAATCAAATAGACTATATACAAAAAGGAATGATAACTATGAACATGAACAAGTATCTGGACGTCAACCCCGAGGTGGCCGCCGCCATTGCCGCCGGCAAGCCCGTTGTGGCACTGGAATCCACCATCATCTCCCACGGTATGCCCTATCCCCAGAACGTGGAGACCGCTCTGAATGTGGAGAAAATCATCCGGGAAAACGGAGCGGTTCCCGCCACCATCGCCATCATCGGCGGCCGTCTGAAGGCTGGCCTCACCGCTGAGGAAATCGAATACTTCGGCAAGAAGGGGCAGGCCATCGCCAAAGCCTCCCGCCGGGATCTGGCCGTGCTCTGCGCCCGGGGCGAGGACGGTGCCACCACCGTTACCACCACCATGATGATCGCCCACATGGCAGGCATCAAGGTCTTCGCCACCGGCGGCATCGGCGGCGTGCACCGGGGCGCCGAGACCACCATGGACATCTCCGCCGACCTAGAAGAGCTGGCCCAGACTCCCGTGATGGTAGTCTGCGCGGGCGCCAAGTCCATTCTGGACCTGGGGCTGACCCTGGAATATTTGGAAACCAAGGGTGTGCCCGTCATTGGCTACGGCACCGATGAGCTGCCCGCCTTCTACACCCGCCAGTCCGGCTTCGGCGTGGACTACCGCATGGACAGCCCCGAGGAGCTGGCTGCCGCCTTCAAGGCCAGCCACGAAATGGGTCTGAAGGGCGGTATGCTGGTGACCAACCCCATCCCCGAGGAGTACGCCATGCCGCTTGACACCATCAACGCCGCCATCGATCAGGCCATCGCCGAGTGCGAGGCCCAGGGCATCCACGGCAAGAAGACAACCCCCTTCCTGCTGGCCCGGGTAGCCGAGCTCACCGGGGGCGACAGCCTGGCGTCCAATATTCGTCTGGTTTACAACAATGCCAAGTTGGCCGCTCAGACCGCCGCTGCCTACTGCAGGCTGTAATTTCCAATTTCGGGAGGGGAAATGCTTCCCCTCCTGAAAAAATACCCTGTTCCAGAAAAAAAGGATTGCAAATTTTCTTTGTTCATGATATAATCCCCCGTGTGTCCGTTCAAAGGATGACGCTCCAACATTGGGATGTCGCCAAGCGGTAAGGCATCAGACTTTGACTCTGACATTCGTCGGTTCGAATCCGGCCATCCCAGCCAAATATGATCCGCTAGCTCAGTCGGCAGAGCAACTGCCTTTTAAGCAGTGGGTCCGGGGTTCGAATCCCCGGCGGGTCACCAAAAAGACAGATATCCTTTTGGGTATCTGTCTTTTTGCCGTCGGAGATTCGGAAAATCAAATGGGACAGTCCGGCGGACTGTCCCTGACTGGTGGCTCGACGCCAGCCACTCCTTACGCTGTGCGTCGCACAGCGGCAACGAATCCCCGGCGGGTCACCAAAAGACCAGATACCCATTGGGGTGTCTGGTCTTTTGCCGTTGTTGCTTCTAAAACGCAAATGGCGAACCGGTGTCATGGGTCACCGGTTCGCCATTCATTCCTGCTTTTCCGATAAGTACAGCCGGATAGCCTTCACCACCGCCTGATGACGGTATTCCACCGCCTCGCCCAAGCGGAGGGCTTCCGGCGTAACCTTCCCGGCCCGGAGCACCTGGGCCAGCCGGGTGACGGCTTCTTCCAGATCCCCAAAGCCCAGATTTCCCGCCACGCCCTTCAGGGCCAGGGCCAGCCGAAAGCTCTCCCCGGAATCCCCGGCTTTCAGAGCGGCAAACAACGCTTCCGCACTGTCGTCGGTGAGATATCGCGGCAAAAAACGCTCCAAGAATCGACGTCCCGGCAGACGGCCGCAGACCTTGGTGAAGTCGCCGCCCAGGTTTTGATAAAGGTCCTCAATGGTCATGGCTGCTCCTCCTGCAATCGCGGGGTCTTTTCACAGGCTCCCGGAGCGCGCCTCTGGTGGGCCGCCATGTTACAGCCTCCCGGTGACAAAGCGAAATCTATTGTCTGTCTGTCTGTCTGTCTGTCTGTCTGTCTGTCTGTCTGTCTGTCTGTCTGTCTGTCTGTCTGTCTGTCTGTCTGTCTGTCTGTCTGTCTGATGATACCCGGGAGCCATAGAAAACGCAACCCCTTTTCATGGATTTTCTTTATTCTACTACGGTTTCATGCAGAATGCAATCACTTTGTATCGACATAATAGTGTAACAACTTGTTCCCTTTTTGGTAAAATCACTCCACTGTGACACTTTTCGCCAGATTTCTGGGTTTATCCACATCCAGACCTTTTGCCACGCTGACGTAGTAGCCCATAAGCTGTAACGGTACAACCGCCAGGCTCCCCACAAAGTGCTCGTCAACCCGGGGCACATAGACAGTGAAGTCCGCGTGGTCCTCGGTTTCGTATTTTCCGTAGGTGGTCAGGCCCATGAGGTAGGCCCCCCGGCTCTTGCACTCCACCATGTTGCTGACGGTCTTCTCGTACAGGCCGCTCTGGGTCAGCACGCCGATGACCAGGGTCCCCGGCTCGATGAGGCTGATGGTGCCGTGCTTCAATTCGCCGGCGGCGTAGGCCTCGGAATGAACGTAGGAGATTTCCTTCAGCTTGAGACTGCCCTCCAGACACACGGCGTAGTCGATACCCCTGCCGATGAAGAACACATCGTGGGCATTCGCGTACTTGGCGGCAAACCACTGGATGCGCTCCTTGTCCTCCAGAATTTTCTCAATTTTCCCGGGAATGGTCTCCAGCTCCGCCAGATAATAGCTGTATTTGTCGGCATCAATGGTTCCCCGAGCCATGGCGAACTGCACCGCCAGGCAGTACATTGCCGCCAGCTGGGCGCTGTAGGCCTTGGTGGTAGCCACGGAGATTTCCGGGCCGGCCAGGGTATAGAACACCTTGTCAGCCTCCCGGGCGATGCTGCTTCCCACCACATTGACCACCGCCATGGTGCGCACGCCCTTTTCCTTGGCCATCCGCAGGGCAGCCAGGGTATCCGCCGTCTCGCCGGACTGGCTGATGACGATGACCAGCGCGTTTTTATCCAGCGGCGGCTTGCGGTAGCGGAACTCCGACGCCAGCTCCACCCGGACGGGGATCCCCGTCAAGTCCTCAATCACATACTGGGCCGCCATGCCAACGTGCCAGGCGGAGCCGCAGGCGGCGATGAGAATCTGGCTGGTTTCCCGCATTTCCTCATCGGTCAGGCCCACCTCACTCAGGTCGATGGCCCCGTCCTTCACCACAGAATGCAGGGTGTCCGCCACGGCCTTGGGCTGCTCGTGGATTTCCTTCATCATGAAGTGCTCAAAGCCCGCCTTCTCCGCCGCCTCGGCGTCCCAGTCGATGCGGGTTGGCTCCTTTTGCACTTCCTCGCCGTCCAGGTTGTAGAAATGGGCCTCGCCGGGCAGCAGACGGGCAAACTCGTGATTGCCGATGTAATAGACCTGCCGGGTGTATTTCAGAATCGCCGGCACGTCGGAGGCAACGTAGGTATCCCCGTCGGCGATACCGATGATCATGGGGCTCTCTTTCCGGGCCACCCAGATTTCGCCGGGGTAGTCCTTGAACATCAGCTCCAGTGCGTAAGAGCCCCGAACCCGGACCATGGTCTTGGCAATGGCGTCGATGGGGCCGATCTTGTACTTCTTATAGTAATAGTCCACCAGCTTCACCACCACCTCGGTGTCGGTCTGGCTGTAGAACTGGTAGCCGTGCTTGAGAAGCTTTTCCCTCAGCTCGGCATAGTTTTCGATGATACCGTTGTGAACACCCACCACCTCGGATTCCACCGCGCCGGAAGCGGAGCCGGTGCAGTTGCCGGAGACGTGGGGATGGGCGTTGACCTGGCTGGGCACGCCATGGGTGGCCCAGCGAGTGTGGCCGATGCCGCAGGTGCCGGGCAAAGCCCGACCGTCGTCGGTTTTCTCCGCCAGATTTTTCAGGCGTCCGGTGGCCTTCACCACCTCCGCCAATTTTTCTCCGTCCCGGACGGCCAACCCGGCGGAGTCATAGCCGCGGTATTCCAGCTTGCTCAGGCCGTCCAGCAGAATGGGCGCCGCCTGTTTTTTTCCGGTATATCCAACAATGCCACACATAGATAGCCTCTTTCCCGGCCCGTGTCAGACCGTTAAAAATATTGTGGTACATTATAGCAGACGAAAGTCGGTTTTGCAACATTTTCTATTGAATATTGCAAGTTCATTCCGTTTCCAGCATCCTGGCTGCCCGCAGAATACCGTGGGCGGAGCTGTTGCAGCAGATTTCATTGGTCATCACCATTTCCACCGCTTTCTCCATGGGTACCAGCTCCACCGTCAGCTCCTCGGTTTCGTCCAGCTGCTGCCCAGCCACCTTCCGGCAGTCCCGGGCCAGAAAAATGTGCATGAAATTTGTCATTTTCGCGGAGCTTTCTACAGTTGGGCCCAGATATTCCCAGCGATCGGAGACGTACCCTGTCTCCTCGAAAAGCTCTCGCCGGGCAACCATGAGTGGGTCGGATTCTCCGTCATTGAAGGCCCCCGCCGGAATTTCCAACAGCTCCCGGTCATAGCAATAGCGGTACTCCCGCTTGAGGATCAGGTTGCCGCCTTCATCCAGCGCCACGATGGCGGAGGCGTCCCGGATGGTAATTGCGTAAAAATCCTCAATTCTCGCCCCGTTGGGCAAAGCCACCGCATCCCGCCGCACCTTCACCCATGGCGTGTCCAGCAGGGTCTCCGACTTTTCCGTTTTCCAGCGTTCCATAGGCCCTCTCACTCAGAAATTGGCGTAAATGCAATACGAAGCCGCCCCGTTGGGCGTGTCAAACCACCCCACCGGCCGCTTATAGAAAAAGCACAGCCCATTGGCAATCAAAAAACCCATCATCAGCGCCAGCGCCCACTGGAACGCCTGTTTTCTTCCGTGTTTCTTCATAACCGCTCCCTCTTGCCCGTTTTTCGAGGATTATAGCAGATTTTTGTCCAAAAGGCAACCATTGAGAAGCGTGGGGAGTGAAGCCTGACAGCTGGCAGCGCACATAAGGAATCTTGTGAAATAATCAAACAGGGGCGTGCCGCTTCTGGTTCGCAGCACGCCCCGCTATTTATATCAGCTTACAGAAAACGCCAGTCCGCCGTCCAGAATCACGGAGGAAATCTCATTCACATCGATCATTCGGTTGAACATGAACGTAACATCCCGGTCGGTATCCCCAACAGCGAACATATAGTTGGCAGTTGCATCGTCCCGCACCAAATATTCCGTACCGTCCTTGAAGCGAATCTTGGTTACGGCAATGTATCCGTTGGGATAGTCCTGCATATCAGTGGTGTCCACACAGATGGCAATGGGAGAAACCTTAATTTTACCATCTGCCAGCGTGATGCTGCTCATTTCTCCCAGCGCGGTTTCCGGGATGGTGATGCTGTCCGGGCAGACACACTGCGCATCCAGCGCCATACGCTCCTGCGACATCAGCAGCATAGCCTCGTAGCCCTTCTGAATCAGCTCTTCGCGGGTGAAGTTGGCTTCAAACCATTCCCAGTCGCTGGACACATAGGTCTTCTCAAAGGCGAGGGCTTCCTCCTGGGTGTGCTCACGCATCAGCTGCTCCCGGATGGCTTCCAGCTTTTGCTGATAGGCTTCCGTGTTCTTCATGACATATTCCGAAAGGGTAAGCTCCAGATTGGACGCATCGGGATTGCGCAGTTGGTAATAGTAGGTCGCGGTCAGTTTATTCTCCGTGGTTTGATCCTTGATGACATAGCTGTAGCCATACTGGTTAACGTGCAGGATTTCCCCGTCCGGGAAGTAGATCTCTCCGTTATTGGCGACCTCGTAGTGGGGCAGTCCATCCGGATTTTCAATGGTATAAGTCAGCACGCCGCATTTGGTCACCTTGTCATACATATTGGCGTCCACCGTCAGTGTATAGCCCTCCCAACTGATGGATTGGCCCACGGGAGTAACCAGCGGCGCGGCTTCCGACTGTATCACTTCCTCATCCACTGGAACCCGGTCATAGGCAGGATTGTCGTAAACCTCCCCGGGCTTTTCCGGGTCTGTCCAATGGGTCAAATCCTTGTGGTCATACCCCGTTTTATCGCCGAAAATGCTGTTCAGCATCTCCTCGGGATTTTCAAACAGCAGATAGCCCGCTGCCGCATAAGCGGTAATTCCCAGCATACTCACCAGCACTGCCGCAATCAGGAGATTGCGGATAATCCGTTTAACAGATTGTTTCTTCATAGGCTTGTCCTCCTCGTGTGTGACGGCGGAGGGGGCAGTGGTTTCCAGTTCCGTGCGCAGCAGGCGGCTGGATTCCACGTTGCCGATGGCTTCAAATAAGTCTTCCTGTTTCATACGGCATAACCCTCCCGTGTCAAGTATTTTTTGAGTTTCGCCCGTGTGCGGGACAGCGTGCGCAGCACCGTTGCCGGCTTCATGCCGTAGCGCCGGGCAATTGTTTCGCTTTCTTCCACAAAGAAGTACCGCCGCAGGAAGATGTCCTGCTCCCGGACTGGCAGCGTATCCAAAAACGCCCGGATGGTTTTGCCCAGCTCCTTGGCGCTGATCTGTTCCTCAACCCCAACCGGAGCGGCAATACACTCCGCCAGTTCGTCAAGCACCAGCTGCATTTCCCCGCCGCCCCGCTTTCCCGCGGTATTCTGCCGCCATCGGGAAAAGGCCAGATTGCGGGTTATTTTCGCCAGGAACAGCCTGAAAACGCTGGGCCGGTGGGGTGGAATGGTGTTCCAGGCCTTCAGGTATGTATCGCTGACAGTTTCCTCCGCGTCCTGCTCGCTGTTCAGTATTCCATTGGCGAGGCTGAAGCAGTAGCCGCCGTATTTCCGGTCGGTCTCCGCCACTGCCTGTTCATCCCGGGCAAAATACAGATCCAAAATCTGCTCATCGTCCATGGTGGTTTCCTCCTTCGTTTCGCTGAAAGATCTTTCTGCTGTATAAGACGCAAAGAAAACGAAAATCGGACAACAAATGAAAAATGTCACTGCAAGCCTGTGACATCAGCCACCGGCCCGCAATGACAGTTCTTCCATTCGCGCGACACCGCAGTCTTCTCAAGCTCTATAGGCTCACCGCGGAATGGGGCACGGCGATGCCATGCTAAAAAGCAGCATCGCTGTGCCCCATCCAATCATCAATACATTTTCATTCGGTCAGTCTCCACGGCGTCAGATTCCTCCAGCGTGTCGTAGTAGGCGTAGTACACGGTATCGCCGCTGCCGAGGCCCGAGAGAATTTCCACCACTTCCCCGTCGGACAGGCCGGTGGTGACCTCCACGGGAGACGCCAGCTCCCCGGTTTTCTTGTCCAGGGCGGTGTAGACGATGGTTCTTGCTCCGTCCTCGGTGAGGGCGGCGGCGGGCAGGGTCAGCACGTTCATCTTCTCGTACAGGGAAATAACCGCGGAGGCGCTCATACCGGAAAGCATCTCGCTCTGCCGGGGCAGGGTGATTTCCACGGCGAATTTACTGCTGCCGCCGTTGCCGCTGCCGCTCCTGGCGACCTTGGTGATCTCGCCCTCGAAGACCTCCTCCGGCAGGGCGTTCACGGTAATCTCGGCGGACATTCCGGTTTTCACGCTGGAAATGTCGGATTCATCCGCAGCCACCGTTAAGGTCATGGTGTCCTGGGGGGTGACGGTCATGAGCACATCCCCATCAAGGTCATACAGCTGGGTCTGGGTGGAGGAACTTCCGCCCATGCCGGGCATGGAGAAGCTGAAATTAAAGTTCATACTGGGCATGGAGAAACTGGGCATGGCCGGTGCGGAGCGGTAGGGTACTACGCCCTCCCAGACCTTCTGGTCCAGGCGATAGCCCACAACATAGAAAATAATATCACCTTTTTTATAATTGCCCGCATTGGCCAAAGTGGGGCCGTTTTTGCTGATGAGGAGACTTTCGTTGATACTCTGACCGCTTGCCAATGCCCAGCCATTTCCGGTTTTCACCACATCATACTGGGTACCGGAGGCATCCCAAAGCACCACAAGTTCATCGCCAACCGCATCCACTTTCGCAACGACGGCCTTGTAGATTACCTGTGCAAAGAAGCAGTCCGATGCGTGCTTGCTGGCATTGCAAGGCTGACTCTCCGACTTGCTGTGGGAACACAGCGCAATGCAGTCGTCATAATGGGTCTTTGCGTCACATTTCTGTCCCTCGTTGGCGTGAACACACAGTCTGATACAGGTGTCCAAATGATGGATTGCATTACAGCTATCCGTGTTGGTGCATCGGCGGGGGCAGGTTTCCAGGTGCTTGGAGGGGTTGGACACCAGACATTTCTCATCATTGGTACACTTTTCCGGGCAGCCGTCCTTATGGTATGCCGAGGTGCATCCGACTTGCTTGGTGCATTGATAGGGGCAGGTTGCTATGTGGGTGTCCGCTTCACAGTCGTCTTCCCCGGTGCAAACTGCGCTGCTGCCTTCGTCCAGCGGCATCACTTCGCCCAGCAGCACCAGCCGGAATTCGCCCTCCCCAGCATTCAGGGGCTGGGCAACAATCTCTTCCTCCTGGGCTGCCAGCAGGTGGGCGGAATTTTTGTCAATCCCCGACACCAATCCGTCACAGGGGGCGGAAATCACACCGGTTTCGTGCATTTTGAACAGCTTTTGCAGCAGCTCCTCGTAATCCCGGTGGGTCTGGGCCAGCTTTTCCCGCTGGGCGGTGTAGTCCGTGTCCTTGAGGGTGAACAGCGCCGCGCCGGAACCCAACGTCTGCTCCGGCTGGGCGTAGACGATGGACACCGTGCCCGCGAAGGCCGTGGCGTTCCAGGGGCTATGGATTTCCAGAATTCCCTCACCCACACCGGAAACGGAAACTCTCTGGCCCACCTCGTAGCCCTTGTCCTCGATGGTCACCACCAGCAGGCCGCTGAGGTTACTCTCCACCCGGCCGGTGACTTCCTTGCCGTCCGCCAGGGTAACGGTCACCGATTCTCCGGTAGTCAGGGGGGAGTCCACGGTGAGCCTGACGCACATCTTGCTGTCAAGGCTCAGCACCGCCAGAGTCCCATGCTCCAGCATGACGCTCTCCACCCGGTCGCCCTCCTTGGCGTAGACCAGCTTCACCCGCCCCCCGGCGGTGGCAGAGACCTCCGTGGCTGCCTTTTCATCAGACACAGCCGTAATCTGCTTTCTCACCGCGGACATGGAATCCTGAACCTCCGTAATGGCGGTCATGACGCTGACCTTGTCCACGGCGGCAAGGGGGTCGCCCTCGCTGACAAAATCCCCGTTTTTCACAAGGAATTCCGTAATTTTCACATCTTTGGGAATGGTAATATCCTCATTCTCCCCGGCTTCCAGGATTCCGCCGCCGTGGATGGCGGTGCGGATGGAGCCCATGGCGGCGTTGGCGCTGAGGATGCTGGCCTGGGGGCCGTCCTCCTCCTGCTGCTGCCGGGCCATCAGGGGCATCAGCGCCAGCCACAGCACAACAAACGCCAGCACGCCCCAGAGGATGTACCGCTTTACTGATTTCTTCTTCGTCATGAACTTATCCTCCGTAGTGCAGGGCGTCGATGGGCTTCATCTTCGCCGCCTTGTTGGCGGGATACAGCCCGAACACCACGCCAATCAGGAAGCAGAAGGCCACCGCCAGACCCACCACCCCCATATTCAGGGAGAAGGTAATGCCGGCGCTGACGGTGACGGTGGACACCACCTGCAAAATGGCCCAGCTCAGGAAAATTCCCAAGCCGCAGCCGATCATGCAAAGCACCACGGCCTCCATGAGAAACTGGGTCAATATGTTACCCCGGCTGGCGCCGATGGCCTTGCGGATGCCAATTTCTCTTGTACGCTCGGTGACGGTGACCATCATGATGTTCATGATACCGATGCCGCCCACCACCAGAGAAATCCCCGCGATGCCGCCAAGCAGCAGGGACAGGGTGGAGGTGACCTTGTTCATGGCTTCCTCCAGCATATTGGAAGCGTCCACGTCAAAGGCGTCGTCGTCCTCGTCGAACCGCTCCATGAGGATTTTTTCCATGGCGTCCGCCGCCGCGTCCACGGTGGAGCCCTCCGCCGCGGAGATGTAGAAGGTGGTCACGTCATTGCTGACGCTGTCCGTCAGGCGGATCAGGGAGGAATAGGGGATGTAGGCCATGAGCATTCCCGAGGTCAGCACCGAGGTCAGGGAATCCTCGTTCTCCTCCAGCACTCCCACCACGGTAAACTGCACGCCGTTCAGGGTGATGGTCTGCCCCACGCAGTCGGTGTAGCCAATCAACTCGTCGGCGGCGGCCTCGTTGAGGACGCAGACATAGGCGGCGTTTTTCTGGTCGGAGGACTTGAGCCACCGGCCCAGGGACAGCTGCAGGCCCTGAATCTGATAGTAAGAAGGGGTGGTGCCGTAGACGGTGACGCTGTCGTAATTGGCGTCGTGCTTGCCCACCACGGTGGAACTGCTCCGGGCGGAAATCAGGCCGATGCCCGGCTCCTTCGTCCATTCATCCAGATCGCTCAGGCGAATGGGTTTCCCCTTGTCGTCGGAAATGGTGACGGTGACCAGGCTGGTGCCCATGTCAGACACCGCCGTGGTGACGGAATCCGTAGCGCCGTTGACCAGACTCACCAGCACCACCAGGGCCATAACGCCGATGATGATGCCCAGCATGGTCAGGACGGCCCGCATTTTATTGGCGCCGATGGAACGTAGCGCCATAACAAATGACTGCATTACAGGGTCACCTCCGAAATCTGTCCGTCCAGAATGTGGATGGAGCGCTGGGCCTGCTTGGCGATGTTATTGTCGTGGGTAATGAGGACGATGGTATTTCCCTGAGAATGAAGGTCGTGGAAAATGTCGATGATTTCCCTGCTGGTTTTGGAATCCAGGGCGCCGGTGGGCTCGTCGGCCAGAATCAGCTTGGGCCGGGTGACGATGGCACGGGCGATGGACACTCTTTGCTGCTGTCCGCCGGAAAGCTCCGTGGGCAGGTGCTTGGCCCGGGGATACATATTCACCCTATTCAGAGCCTCCTTCACCCGCTCCACCCGCTCTTTTTTGGGAACCTTCTGGTAGATGAGGGGCAGCTCCACATTTTCCTCCGCCGTCAGCTTGGGAATCAGGTTATACTGCTGGAACACAAAGCCGATTTTCTGGTTGCGGATTTTGGCCAGCTGATTTTCGGAGTAGCTCTCGATGGGCAGGCCGTCCAGCAGGTACTCCCCGGCGTCCGCCACGTCCAGACACCCGATAATGTTCATCATGGTGGATTTTCCGGAGCCGGAGGGGCCGATGATGCTGACGAATTCCTGTGGGTAGATGTGCAGGTTGGCGTGGTCAAGGGCACGCACCCGGTCATCGCCCACCTGATAAAATTTGCAGATATCTTTCAGCTGAATCATGGGTTAACCTCCCATGCCGGGCATTCCGCTGGGCCGTCCGTTGGGCATTCCGCCGGGCATCTGTCCGCCGCCCCGGTTACCGCCGCCGGAAGGCATTCCGCCGCCCATGCCCTGGGCCATGGCGAACATATCCATGATGGAGAAATTCTGGGACTCGGTGTAGTACACCGTGTCGCCCTCACGAAGGCCCGAGGTGATCTCCACATAGTCGTCGTTCTGCATGCCGATGGTCACCTCCACCCGGCCGTCATAGCGGTGGGCTTCGGAGTCGTAGGCGGTGTAGACATAATACGCCGCGCTGTTCTGGTGCAGGGCGTCCACGGGGATAATCAGAGCATTCTCCGTGCCCTGAATCCGCACGTTGATGTTGGCGGTCATGCCCGCCAGCATCCCCTCTTCACAGTCGAGGGTCACTTCGGCGGAATACTGGGTCACGCCGGTGGAGGTGTCCGCAACCTTGCTGATCTCGGTGACGGTGCCGCTGAAGGTATCCTCACTGACGGAACTGACCTCAATTTCCGCTTCCTGTCCTTCTTTCAGGGACAGAATGTCGGTTTCATCCACACTGATGGTGACGGACATCTGCTTCTGGGGGTACAGGGTCAGAATCTGGTTCTCCACGGTAGCATCAAAGGTATCCTCGTCATATTCAACGGAACTGACCAGACCGTCCATTTTGGAAAGCAGCGCCCCGTCCCGGTAGATGGCGAGAAGCTCCAGGAAGGTCTCCTCCAGGTCCTCCCGCTGGCGCAGAAGGGCGTCATAGTTGGCGCTGGTCTTGGTATCCTTCAGGGTCACAACGCTGCTGCCGCTGGTAACCTTGGCGTTTTCCCGGGTGGGGATGCCGCTGACTGTCCCCGCGTAGCCGGTGACGGCAAGGGGGGAGTGGATGTACAGATTGCCCTTGCCCAGGGTGTTTCCGTCTGCGTCGGAAACCGTGACTTCCTCGTCAAAGAGGGGTCCGTCGTCGGTGACCAGCACGGTCAGCTGTCCCTTACGGGCCTGCTCCACCACGCCGGCAATGACGCTGCCGTCGGCGCGGGTGACGGCCACGGTGTCCCCACGGACGGGGCCTTCCGCCTCGATGTCCACAGCCATGTAGCCGTCAAGGCTGAGGAGAGCCAGCGCGCCGTTTTTCGCCATGCAGACGCCCACATCATCGCCCACCTCCGCGTAGATTTTCTTGACACGGCCGCTGACACCAGCGGTGAGACTGGTGGAGGCGGTGTCGTCCTTGGCGTTGTTAATATCCCGGTCCAGGGTTTTCAGCTGGCTTTGGGTGTCGGACAGGGCGCTCATCACCGAGGCCATGTCCACCTTGGCCAGCAATTCTCCCTCAGTCACCAAATCGCCTGCTTCCGGGAAGACCTCGTCGATCTCCACCCCGGCGGGAACCTTGATCTCCTCCTGGTCCACCTGCGCGAGAACCCCGCTGCCGGTGACCAGGGTGTGAATGGTGCCGGGCTTTACCTCATAGGTCAGGACCTCTTTTTCCGCCGCAGCGAACTTCTTTTCCACGCTGCGCCGCAGAGAAAGCACCAGAAGCACCAACGCCAGCGCGATAACCGCGATGACGATGATGACGGTGCGAACCACCTTCCGCCGGCGCTGCTTCTTTTCCCGATTGAGCCTGTCGAATAGTTCTTCGCCAGGACGCTGCTGTTGCTCCATAGGACGTACTCCTTAGTATTCAGAATCCTTCTTATTTTACAGAACCGTTCCGCGGATTTTGGGAATTATTTGTAAACAATCCGGAAACACAGGCAAAAAAGCCTTCCCCTTTGGGGAAGGTGGCCGAGCGTAAGCGAGGTCGGAAGAGGCTCCTGCGAGTTCGCCGAAACGCGGAAGAAGGATTTCTATGCTACCGCCCTCTTCCGCCCCCTACGGGGGCACCTTCCCCAAAGGGGAAGGCAAAAAGCCCCCGCGGGAAAATTCCCGCGGGGGTGTGATATGAAGCTTAGCAGGTAGCGCCGCCCTTGACGGTCTTGTGCAGGATGGCGTCCTTGTCGATGGAGCCGCTGAGCAGCTTCTCGTTGACGTAGTCGAAGCCCAGCCGGGTCACGGTGTCGGCAAACCGCTCGCCGGAGATTCCCTCGTCCCGGAACAGGAGGATGGCCTTCTCGATGACGTCCATGACCTCCTCCTCGGTGGTGAAGAGCTTGGTCAGAGCCATGCCGTGGGCAACCTTCTTGCCCCAGCGGCCGCCGATGAGAATCTTGTAGCCGTTCTGGTACTCCTCCAACGCGCCGAAGGGGCACTTGCCCTTGCAGCGGCCGCAGTTGTTGCAGGCGTTGGGATCAATGTTGATCTTGCCGTCCACCATTTTCGCGGTCTTGATGGGGCAGTTCTTCTCCACCTGGCAGACCTTGCAGCCCCGGCACTTACTGTAATCCACCATGGGAACCCGCTGGCCCACGATGCCCAGATCGTTGAGGTCGGGCTTGACGCAGTTGTTGGGGCAGCCGCCTACGGCGATCTTGAACTTGTGGGGCAGGGTCACGCCGTGGTAGCCAATGTAGAACTTCTCGTGGATGCGGTCGGACAGGCCGAAGGTGTCGATGAGGCCGTACTGGCAGGTAGTACCCTTGCAGGACACCACCGGGCGCACCAAGCTGCCGGTGCCACCGGTGAGCAGGCCGTGGGCGTTCACGAAGTCAATCAGGGGCTGGATGTTCTCGTGCTTGACGCCCTGGATCTCCAAGGTCAGACGGGTGGTCATGGTGACCTCGCCGGAGCCGAACTTGTCGGCGGCCTCCGCCACCACACGATGCTCCTCGGAGGTGATTTTACCGTTGCGGGTAATGATACGGACGTTGAAGACATCGGGGAACCGCTTGTCCTGCAGGCAGCCCAGAGCCTTCACCCGCTTGATTTCCTCGGGGGGCAGCTTGCCGCCGGCGAAGGTGACCTTCACGTTGTTGACGAACAGACCGCCTTCCAAAGCGCGGGTATTGGTGTAGCCATAGGCCTTCAGGCGGTTCTGCAGGAAGTAGCCCCGCTTGCCCTTGGCGCAGACCAGCAGAAGCTTCTCATCCTTCTCAAGGCCCTCGATGGGGCCGGTGACCTTGGCCAGGTCCACCCACTTGGCCCCGGGAATGGCGGGGGCGGGGCTGACGTCGATGACCTTGTAGCCCTTGGCCTTGCCGGCCAGGTACTCGGCGGGAGTCATGCTCTCATACTCGCCAGCCAGCTTGTTTTCCAGAATGTAGCAGGCCTGGACGAAGGGATGGATGGCGGTGGAGAAGGGAGGCGCGTAGGCGTAATCCAGGGTGTCGAAGTCCTCGACCTTGGCGCCCATGGCGATGCCGGTGACGGCGATGTCCACCATCTTGTCCACACTGCCGCCGCCCAGCACCTGAATGCCCAGCAGCTTGTGGCTGGCCTTGTCGGCAATCAGCTTGGTGACAAAGGTGGAGGCATCGGGGTAGTAGTGGGCCTTGTCGTCGGTGACGCAGGTCACGGTGATGGCATCGTAGCCAGCGGCAATGGCCTGCTCCTCGGTAAGACCCGTACGGCCGGCGTTCAGGGTGTCGGTGAGCTTGACCACGCCGGTACCCAGGCAGCCGCCGTAAGGAACGTCCCCACCGGTGAGATTCTTGGCCAGCAGCCGGCCGGTGATGTTGGCGGTGGAGCCCATGGCGGACCACTGACCCTTGCCGGTAATCCGGTTGTAGACCATGGCGCAGTCGCCCACGGCGTAAACATCGGGGAGATTGGTCTTCTGGTACTTGTCCACCAGGATGGTGCCCTTGAACATTTCAATGCCGGAATCGTTCAGGAAGGCGGTAGCGGGACGGACACCGATGGCCATAACCACCACGTCGGCCTCGAAGCCGCCCACAGCGGTGCGGATGCCGGTGGCCTTCTCGCCGCCCAGCACGGCCTCCAGCCCAGCGCTGGTGACGATGCGGATGCCTTTGGCCTGGAGCTGACGGCGGATGTAGTCGGCAACCTCGGCGTCGAAGAGGTTGGGCATGACCTGAGAGGCCATATCCACCACGGTGACCTTCAGGCCCTTGGACAGCAGGTTCTCGGCGATTTCCAGACCGATGAAGCCCGCACCCACAACCACCGCGCTGCGGCAGCCCTTTTCGTCCACATAGGCCCGCAGGCCGATGGCGTCATCGGGGGTACGCATGGTGAACACGCCGGGCAGGGTGGCGCCCGTCACATTGGGAACGAAAGGAGTCGCACCGGTGGCGATGACCAGCTTGTCGTAGGAAGCGACCTCGCCATTCGCGAAGGTCACGGTCTTGGCGGAAGCGTCCACTTTGGTAGCTTCCATCTCGGTCTTGACCTCCACACCGGTGAGGCCCATGAACTTTTCGGGGGTGTTGACGATCAGCTCCTCCCGGGTTTCAATGCTGCCGCCCACATAGTAGGGCAGGCCGCAGCCGGCATAAGAGATGTCCTTGCCCTTGGTGTAGACGGTGACCTTGGCGCTGCGGTCCTGACGCATGAGCTTCGCAGCGGTCTTGGTGCCGGCGGCAACGCCGCCGATGACGACAATGTTCATTTCCATCGCTCCTTATTTTTATTGATTCCGATTTGGTTTTCCTTTTATTGACAGCTTGATTGTAACACGGGAATATGATAAAATCAACTTGTCAATCCTTATGATTTGATTATAAATACTTATCGGATTAAAGATACCCAAGGCTCCCCTTGAGGGGAGCTGTCAGCGCAGCTGACTGAGGGGTGCACCCCTCCGACCTCGCTTACGCTCGGCCACCTCCCCTAAAGGGGAGGCTTGAGAGCGGTGCTGCGTTATGTCGATAAGACTTTTCGTACAAGGAGCGTACCATGCTGGACTATCGAATCGACACCTTTTTGACCCTCTGTGAATCCATGAATTACCGGAAAACCGCCGAAATTCTCCACATTTCCCAGCCCGCTGTCACCCAGCAGATTCATGCTCTGGAAAACCAGTACGGGCGCAAGCTGTTTGCGTACGAAAACCGCCGCCTGGTCAAAACCGAGGCGGCGGCGATACTGGAAAAATACGCGAGAGCAGCGAAATTGCAGGAACAGGATCTCAGGCAAAAGCTGGAAAACAACCCCGTCCGCACCCTGCGCATCGGGGCCACCAAAACCATCGGCGATTACTACCTGAAAGCCGACATCCGCCGCTACCTCAAAAACCCCGACAACGCCCTGACCCTGATCGTGGACAACACGGAGCACCTTCTGCGGCTGCTGGAGGAAAACGAGCTGGATTTTGCCGTGGTGGAGGGCTTTTTCGACAAAACCCGCTTTGACAGCATTCTCCTGCGCCGGGAGCCCTTTGTGGGCATCTGCCGGAAGGATCACCCCTTCGCCGGGCGGGAGGTCATCATGGAGGAGCTGCTGAAGGAAACCATCATCCACCGGGAGGCCGGCTCCGGCACCCGGGCCATCCTGGAGCAGGAGCTGCGGGGCTACAATGAATCCCTCCAGCGGTTTCAGCGGCACATCTGCATTTCCAGCTTCAACGTGATCCTGGACCTGGTGAAGCAGGGCTTCGGCGTGTCCTTCGTGTACAACATCCTCGCCGATTCCGACCCCGCGCTGGCGAAGTTCTCCATCCGGGGCGAAAGCGTAGTCCGGGAGTTCAACGTGGTTTACCTAAAATACGCGGATATGGATGAGAAAATCCGGCTGTTTTTTTAAACACAACCGTAGGGGGCGGCGTCCCCGACGCCCCAAACGAAATAGGTTCCGACAATGTACCAACGGGGCGTCCAGGAGGCCGCCCCCTACGCGGTATCCGTTATTTTTTCCGCTCCTCCTCGGGAATGAAATCCAGGGTAATTTCCTTGAGATTGGTACGCAGCTGAGTATATTTCACCCCGGCGGAATCCATCATCTTTTTCGATGCCAGGGTGGACATGGAGTCGGCGTACTTATCCGACAGATAATATACTTCCTTCACGCCGCTCTGGATGATGGCCTTGGCGCACTCGTTGCAGGGAAACAGAGCCACATACAGCCGGCTGCCCCGCAGGTCCCGTCCGTTGGCGTTGAGCACCGCGTTCAATTCCGCGTGAACCACATAGGGGTACTTGGTCTGTTCGCCCTCCCGCTCCCAGGGGTACTCGTCGTCGGAGCAGCCCTTGGGCATACCGTTATAGCCCGTGGAGATGATGATATTCTCCGGGGAGACGATGCAGGCCCCCACCTGGGTGTTAGGGTCCTTGCTGCGCTTGGCTGCCAGCATGGCGATGCCCATAAAATATTCGTCCCAGCTGATGTAATCCGAGCGTTTCATTGGGGTTCCTCCCGTTTTTTCTACCATTATACAAAAAAAGCAGACCGGTCACAAGTACCAGTCTGCATTTTTTATCAAGTTTTTCCCGTAGGGCGGAGTCATGACTCCGCCGATCCGGCCAGATATCCACTCGGGTAAAAAACAACGCACGAACAACACGCATAGGAAAACGAAGTCTACACAAAGAAATTGGTGCGTCAGCGGGGTCATGACCCCGCCCTACGCAGTTCCTGCATTAAACTCTCCTTTTCTTAGCTAAGCATTCCTGGTCGAGGGTCCCTGAGGATGTGGGATGATTGCCAGTGTCCGTAACGCATTGGGGGGCGGCCCTGCCGCTTACTCAAAGAAATCCTTGAGAATATCGGCAAACTTTTTCCGCTTGGGGGACACCTCCATGGTGCCGTCCAGCTGGCGCAGCAACTCCTTCTGCTCTTTTGTCAGACGGGTGGGGGTCTCCACCACCACGGTGAACCGCTCGTTGCCCCGGCGGCGGGAGTTGCCCACCTCGGGAATGCCCTTGTCCCGGAGAATGAATTCCCGTCCGGTCTGGGTGCCCTCGGGAATCTCATAGTCCACCATGCCGTCCAAGGTGGGCACCCGAATGGTGGCGCCCAGAGCCGCCTGGGTGAAGGAAATGGGCACCTCGCAGAGGACGTCCGTATCCTGCCGGGTGAAAATCGGATGGCGCTTGATGTAGATTTCCACCAGCAGGTCGCCGTTGGGGCCGCCGTTGCTGCCGACGCCGCCCTCACCACGGACCCGGACGCTCTGGCCCGCGTCCACACCGGCGGGAATCTTCACCTTCACCCGGTTGGTGCGGCGCACCTTGCCCTTGCCCTTGCAGGTAGAGCAGGGGGTCTTGATGATCTTGCCCCGGCCGTTGCAGCTGGGACAGGTAGCGGTGGACTGCATCTGCATACCCATGAAGTTCTGCACCGTGCGCACCTGACCGGAGCCGTGGCACTGAGAGCAGGTCTCAATCACGCCGTCGGCGGAACCGGTGCCGTTACAGTTGGGGCAGTTCTCGATTCTGGGGGTGGCGACCTCCTTCTCACAGCCAAAGGCCGCTTCCTCGAAGGTCAGCTCCAGCCGGCTCATGACGTTCTCGCCCCGGCGGGGGGCACTCTGCTGGCTTCCCCGGCTTCTGCCGCCGCCGAAGAAATCGCCGAAAATGTCGCCCAAATCCGAAAAATCGCCGAATCCGCCAAAGCCCCCGCCGCCGTAGCCGCCACCCGCGCCGAAGTTGGGATCCACGCCGGCAAAGCCGTACTGATCATACCGTGCCTTCTTGTCGGCGTCGGACAGCACCTCGTAGGCCTCGCCCACCTCCTTGAACTTTTCCTCGGCTTCCTTGTCGCCGGGGTTCCGGTCGGGATGGTACTTCATGGCCATTTTGCGGTAGGCTTTCTTTATATCGTCGGCGCTGGCGTCCTTGGAGACACCCAGCACCTCGTAGTAGTCGCGTTTGTTTTCTGCCATAGTTCATTACACCTCACAAGAAATACCTTCCCCCGGGGGGAAGGTGCCCCGAAGGGGCGGATGAGGAACGGCGATATCTGTAATATTACACCGCAGTCCGTTCCTTCACAACATTGTCTATCATTTCGCACACACTTCGGAAGAGCTGGAGAACATCCAGATTGGAAAAACGAAGCACCATAATGCCCAGAGATTCCAGATATTGCGTCCGTTCTGCATCTCTGTTTATCCCCTCAGGGTCATAGTGCTGAGAACCGTCCAGCTCCACCACAAGCTTCGCCCGGTGACAATAGAAATCGACAATATAGTTACCAATGACATACTGTCTGCGAAACTGGCACGGATAGCGTCTCAGGAACTGATACCAGAGAAGGCTTTCCTCTTTGGTCTGGTTCTTACGCAGAGACTGAGCATTCTTTTTCAGGTTCTGGTTCCGTTCCATACCATTCCCTCTCAACGCGAGTGCCGACTGAGTCGGATGCTGTCGCCGTTCCTCATCCGCCCCTCCGGGGCACCTTCCCCCCGGGGGAAGGTATTTATACGCCAAGAAGGGGCGGCGTTTTGCCGCCCCTTGGGCTACTTATTAGTCAACGGTCTCATAGTCAGCGTCCACAACACCGTCGTCGCCGGGCTGCTGGGGGCCGCCCTGAGCGCCGCCGTTGGGGTTTGCCTGCTGGTACAGCTTCTCGGACACGGCGTAGAAGGCCTTCTGAACCTCCTCGGTAGCGGCCTTGATGGCGGCCACATCATTGCCCTTGTTGACTTCCTTCAGATGGTCAATGGCGGACTGGATGGAAGCCTTCTCGGAGGCGTCGATCTTGTCGCCCAGCTCGTTCAGAGTCTTCTCGGTCTGGTAGACGGTCTGGTCGGCAGCGTTGTGGGTGTCCACCTCTTCCTTCCGGGCCTTATCCTCGGCGGCGTACTGCTCGGCTTCCTTCACGGCCTTGTCGATGTCCTCCTGGCTCAGGTTGGTGGAGGCGGTGATGGAGATGTTGGCCTCCTTGCCGGTGCCCAGATCCTTGGCGGAAACCTTCACGATGCCGTTGGCGTCGATGTCGAAGGTGACCTCGATCTGAGGCACGCCGCGGGGCGCGGGAGCGATGCCGCCCAGCTGGAAGCGGCCCAGAGTCTTGTTGTAAGCAGCCATTTCCCGCTCGCCCTGGAGGACGTGAACCTCAACAGAGGTCTGACCGTCAGCGGCGGTGGAGAAAATCTGCTTCTTCTGCACGGGGATGGTGGTGTTCCGGTCCACCAGACGGGTGAACACGCCGCCCATGGTTTCAATGCCCAGAGACAGGGGGGTGACGTCCAGCAGCAGGATGTCGTTGACATCGCCGGTGAGCACGCCGCCCTGAATGGCAGCGCCCACAGCCACGCACTCGTCGGGGTTAATGCCCTTGAAGCCTTCCTTGCCGGTGATCTTCTTCACAGCATCCTGGACGGCGGGGATACGGGTGGAGCCGCCAACCAGCAGCACCTTGTGGATATCGGAAGCGGACAGGCCGGCATCAGACATGGCCTGACGGACGGGCTTCATGGTGCGCTCCACCAGATCGGCGGTCAGCTCGTTGAACTTGGCCCGGGTCAGGGTCACGTCCAGATGCTTGGGGCCGGTGGCGTCAGCGGTGATATAGGGCAGGTTAATGTTGGTGGAGGTCACGCCGGACAGCTCGATCTTGGCCTTCTCGGCGGCTTCCTTCAGACGCTGCATGGCAACCTTGTCGGTAGACAGGTTGATGCCCTCGGCCTTCTTGAACTCCTCAACCAGGTAGTCCATGATCCGTTGGTCAAAGTCGTCGCCGCCCAGGTGGGTGTCGCCGGCGGTAGCCAGAACCTCAATGACGCCGTCGCCGATGTCCAGGATGGACACATCGAAGGTGCCGCCGCCCAGGTCGTAGACCATGATCTTCTGCTCGGACTCCTTGTCAAGGCCGTAGGCCAGAGCCGCGGCGGTGGGCTCGTTGATGATACGCTTCACGTCCAGACCCGCAATCTTGCCGGCGTCCTTGGTGGCCTGACGCTGAGCATCACTAAAGTAAGCGGGGACAGTGATGACAGCCTCGGTGATGGTCTGACCCAGATAGCTCTCGGCGTCAGCCTTCAGCTTCTGCAGGATCATGGCGCTGATCTCCTGAGGGGTGTAGCCCTTGCCGTCGATGGTGACGTGGTAATTTTCGCCCATGTGGCGCTTGATGGAAGCCACGGTGCGGTCAGCGTTGGTGACAGCCTGACGCTTTGCCACCTGACCCACCATACGCTCGCCGGTCTTGGAGAAGGCCACAACAGAGGGGGTAGTACGGGTGCCTTCGGCGTTGGCGATGACAACAGGCTCGCCGCCTTCCAGCACAGCAACACAGGAATTGGTAGTACCAAGGTCAATACCGATAATCTTAGACATAATGTTTTCCTCCTAAATATATGAAAGATAAGTTTATACTAGTTTGAGTTGACAGTTGATAGTTGACAGTTATTGTGTCCCTGCGGGACGATTTTAATATGTCGCGAAGCGACTCCTTAACTGTCCACTGTCAACTGTTCACTGTCAACTAATTTGCCACTTGTACCATGGCGAACCGGACAACCTTCTCGCCGATCTTGAAGCCCTTCTGGAAGACCTGGGCGATGACGTTTTCGCCAAGGCTCTCGTCCTCCGTGTGCATTACGGCGTTGTGCATGTTCGGGTCGAAGCTGTCGCCGACCTGCCCGAAGATTTCCACACCAAGACCGTTCAGAATCTTCACCAGCTCGGTCATGGTCATTTCCACGCCCTTCTTGAAGGCGGCATCCTCGGTGGGCTGGTTCAGGGCCCGCTCCAGATTGTCGTAGATGGGAAGGATTTTCGCCACGGCGTCGGCCTTGCCGTTGCCGTAGGCTGCGTCCTTTTCCTTGATGGTGCGCTTGCGGAAGTTGTCGTACTCGGCGGCAATCCGCAGGTGGGCGTCATGCTCTGCGTTGTATTTTTCCTCCCAGGGATTGGTTTCCGGTGCCGCTTCTTCGGCGGTTTCCTCGGGAACAAGCTCTTCCTCAGGAACGGGGGTTTCCTGTTCTTCTTCATTCATCTTCTTTTCTTCTGCCACGTTCATTCCTCCATATATCGCATCCCTGTAGGGGCGGGTCACTGACCCGCCCTTCGGCGTCAGCCGCATTCCATTGCCGCTTCGCGGACGGGCGGGTTAATAACCCGCCCCTACGGGTGTTCCATTATTCCTTATGCTCCTCCGGCTCTTTTGCACCCGGCAGCTGGGGCTGTTCGGGCTTGGCGAACATTTTCGACAAGCTCTCGGCAAAGTAACTCAGGCGGGCGGTGACCTTGGCGTAATCCATTCGGGTGGGGCCAACCACACCGATCATGCCCTGCATCCCATCGCCAATGTCGAATTTCGTCATGACCACGGAGGTGTCCTTCAGTTCCTCGGACACGTTTTCCGGACCCACAATGACCTTGGTGCCGCTGCTGTTCTCCATGACCGCCGGGAGGTTGCTCAATGCGTCCTCGTCGATGGAAGCCATGACCCGCTGGGCTTTGTCCACGTCCCGATACTCAGGCAAACCCAGAAGCCTTGACTGTCCGTACACCGCCACATTGGTGGACTCACTGGCCCTAAGGGTCTCCTGAACGAAGTCCAGAATCACGGGAACCAGCGATCCGGCATTTCCCGCCGAACGCATGACCTTTTCCATCAGTTCGGAAGTGATCTGCCCCGGCGAAATATCCGTCATGGAAGCGTTCAGCACCGCGGAAAGCAGCTTCAGGTCGGTTTCGGAAGCTTCCAGCGGAAGCTTGATCAGCTTGTTGACCACCTGCTCATTGGAGAGCATCAGCACGGCAATGACGCTGCCCGGCCCGGCCAGAATCAGGTCATAGCGTTTGACGCTGAGGCTGCGGCTGCGGGAGGCGGCGGAAATCGCCGGGAGCTCCGTTGCCTGGGACACAAGCCTTGCCACCTTCTCCACCATTTTATCCACACGCTGCATTTTTTCTTCAATTGCATTGTTGATGGATTTGGTTTCGTCGATAGAAAGGCGGTAGTCCATCATCAGCTCATCCACATACAGCCGATATCCGGAAGCGGAGGGAATCCGTCCGGCGCTGGTGTGGGGCTGCTCCAGATAACCCATAGCGGTCAGCTCCGCCATTTCGTTGCGGATGGTGGCGGAGGAGTATTTCATGTCGGGAAGCTCGGTGACGGCCTTGGAGCCTACCGGCTCAGCGGTGCGGATATACAGGTCAACCACGCTGCGCAGGACCTTCTTTTTCCGTTCACTCAGTTCCACTTGATCTCCTCCTTCCTTAGCACTCGCTCTTCCTGAGTGCTAAGCACACTATACCAGAGAGTGCCAAAAAAGTCAATGGGTTGATTTTGAATTATCTTTGAACTTTTGACAATTGGGGGCTCCATGGCTTCCCCCGGGGGGAAGCTGTCGAGCGAAGCGAGACTGATGAGGAACGGCGAAAAGTAATCAATACGAATGCAGTCCGTAAAGATGGTCCAATTAGAAAGATAGTACCTTCATATTTAAATGCCTACCTTATTGAACGCTGTCGCCGTTCCTCATCCGCCCCTTCGGGGCACCTTCCCCCCGGGGGAAGGTATTATGGACTCCTATAATCATATGTATAATACGCGAAAAAACACTTGACTTTTTCCAAATAATCCATTAAAATAGTCCGGTCTGCGGATGCGGACAATCCTTGCTCCCGGCGCGACCGGGGGCCAAAAGTCCAAAAGGAGGTGCAATCAACATGGCTAAGATCACCGGTAAGTATGAGGTGCTCTACATCATCGACCCCACCCTGGGCGAGGAGGGCATCGCAGCACTTGTGGAAAAGTTCAAGGCAATGGTGGAGGCGGAGGGTACCGAGCTCACCGTTGACGAGTGGGGCAAGCGTCGGCTGGCCTACGAGATCAACGACCTGAACGAAGGCTACTACGTTCTGATGAACTTCGAGTCCAAGCCCGAGTTCCCCGCCGAGCTGGAGCGTGTGATGAAGATCACCGAAGGCGTTATGCGCTGCCTGACCACCGCAGTGGAGGCGTAAATCCATGCTCAACCACATTGTCATCATGGGTCGCCTGACCCGTGACCCCGAGCTTCGCCGGACCGGCAGCGGTGTCGCCGTTGCCAGCTTTTCCGTGGCTGTCGACCGTGACTTCGGCGGCAGAGACGGCGGCGAACGGGAAACCGACTTCATTGACTGCGTCGCTTGGCGTCAGACCGGAGAATTTGTCTCCAAGTATTTCACCAAGGGCAGCATGATCGTGGTTTCCGGTCGTCTCCAGATTCGCAACTGGAACGACAAGGACGGCAACAAGCGTCGCTCTGCCGAGGTTGTCGCGGACAACGTCTATTTCGGCGAGAGCAAGCGGAGCGCCGAAAGCAATTCCAACTATGGCGGCAACGCCTACGGCGGAAACAGCTACGGCGGCAGCTCTTACAGCGCCCCGGCCCCCGCTCCCAGCTACGGCGGCTATTCTGCCCCCGCCAGCGCTCCGGCTTCCGATTTCGCGATGCTGGAGGACGATGACGCCCAGCTGCCCTTCTAAATTCAGAACTTTTCTACTAGACTTACAAGGAGGGAAAACCCATGGCTAACGAACAGCGTATGCGTCCCCGCAAGCGCAAGAAGGTTTGCGCGTTCTGCGTGGATAAGGTGACCAGCATCGATTACAAGGACACCGCCAAGCTCCGCCGTTACCTGTCCGAGCGCGGCAAGATCCTGCCCCGCCGTACCACCGGTACCTGCGCCGCTCATCAGCGTGACCTGACCACCGCCATCAAGCGCGCCCGTCAGATCGCCCTGCTGCCCTACGTCGCTGACTAATAAGTTACGATGCGCCCTGAAGCCAACCGCTTCAGGGCGTTTTTCCATCTCCGTAGGGGACGGCGTCCTCGACGTCCCTTCTCCGTAGCGGTTACGGGGCGTCCGGGAGGCCGCCCCCTACGGTTGTTTCCTATAGTTTGTACCATTTCGTCGAAAATTTTTTGCGTTTTCCCCTTGTGCCCATAAGGTAAAAGTTGTACAATATACTATTATGATAATATTTTCCCTCTGGGTGAATGTCATGAGTTCAGGACACCCGCTGAATTGATGACATTGCCCCACAGGGAATCGGAAAGGAATTGAACGATGGACAACAAACGTATTTTTACCGACGAAGAGCTGCACTATCTGCGCCTACTGTCCCGGCAGTACCCCACGGTGGAGGCCGCCGGCACCGAGATCATCCGGCTCCAGGCCATTCTGAACCTGCCCAAGCCTACGGAGCACTTCATGTCCGACATTCACGGCGAGCATGAGGCGTTTCTGCACATTCTGAACTCCAGCTCCGGGGAAGTCAAGGAAAAGCTGGAGGAATTGTTCGGAAATTCCATGACCAAGAGAGACCGCAACGACCTGGCCACCCTCATCTACTACCCCACCTCCAAGCTGGCGCTGGTGGCCGACGAGGAGGAAAACTTAGACGAGTGGTATCGGCTGACCATCCACCGGCTGGTAGACCTGTGCCGGTTCGTATCCACCAAGCACACCCGGGCCAAGGTCCGCACCTACATGGACCCGGACTACGAGCAGATTCTCGACGAGCTGATTCACCTCGTAGAGGAGGGCGGCTCCCGCCGGGATCAGTACGAAAACATCATCAACACCATCATCCAGATCGGCCAGGCCGCCGATGTGATTCGGGCCATCTGCAAGGTCATCAAGTCTCTGGTGGTGGATCAGCTGCACATTGTGGGCGACATTTTTGACCGTGGCCCCCGGGCGGATATCGTCATGGACAGCCTGATGACCGCGGGTAATGTGGACATCCAGTGGGGTAACCACGACGTTTTGTGGATGGGCGCGGCCTCCGGCTCCCGGACCCTGGTTGCCACGGTGCTTTCTAACTCCATCCGCTACAACAATCTGGACGTAATTGAGACGGGCTACGGCATCTCCCTGCGGCCCCTGTCCATCTTCGCCAACGAGGTCTACAAGGATTGCAACACCGACCAGTTCAAGGTCAAGCTAACCGGCACCGATGCCGACCAGTACACCGAAAAGGACAAGCTGCTCTCCGCCCGGATGTATAAGGCCATCACCATTATCCTCTTCAAGCTGGAGGGCCAGAAGGTGCTGCGCCGTCCCGAGTTTGGCATGGAGGACCGGCTGCTGCTGGACAAGATCAACTATGAAGAAAAGACCATCAACCTGAACGGCAAAATCTACCCCATGCTGGACTGCGACTTCCCCACGGTGGACCCCGCCAACCCCTACGAGCTGACTGCCGAGGAGAACCACGTCATCAATCAGCTGACGGATTCCTTCGAAAACTCCGAAAAATTGCAGCGGCACATCCGCTTCCTCTACTCCAAGGGCGGTCTGTACAAGGTCTGCAACGGCAACCTTCTCTTCCACGGCTGCATCCCCATGAACGACGACGGCTCTCTTATGACCTTCACCATCGGCGGCAAGGAGCGCAGCGGCAAGCGGTTCCTGGACTACGCCGAGAAAACCGCCAGAAAGGCCTACTACGACAAGCGGGGTTCGGAAGAACGCCAATTTGGCATGGACTTCCTGTGGTGGCTGTGGGCGGGCCGGAACAGCCCCATTTTCGGCCGGGACCGCATGACCACCTTCGAGCGGCGGTTTATCGCGGACGAGGCTACATGGGTGGAGCCGAAAAACGCCTACTACACCTACTATCAGGATCGCCGGGTCTGTGACCGGCTTCTGATGGAATTCGGTCTGAAGGGCGAGCACTGCCACATCATCAACGGCCACGTTCCCGTGAAGGTGCGCAAGGGCGAAAGCCCCATCAAGGGCGGCGGCAAGCTGATTGTCATTGACGGCGGCTTCAGCCGGGCCTATCAGGCCACCTCCGGCATTGCGGGCTACACCCTGATCTACAACTCCCGGCACTACCGGATTGTATCCCACCAGCCCTTCACCAGCAAGTGGAACGCGGTGCACAAAAACGACGATATCCGCAACGACTCCGAGATTTTTGAAAAAATGGAGACCCGGATGCGCATCAGCGACACCGATGAGGGTGCCGAATTGCAGGACCGGGTGGATATGCTGATGATGCTGCTGGACGCCTACCGCTCCGGCGCCGTTACCGAGGATCACAAAAAGTAAGGCGGCAGGGCCGCCAGCCAATGCGTTACGAACACAGTGTGTTGTTGAACACCATTGGGCCTGCTCGGTAACAACACATTGTACTGTAAGGGAGGGTCACTGACCCTCCCTTCTGCGAAGCAGAATAAGCCTTCCCCTCTGGGGAAGGTGGCCGAGCGCAAGCGAGGTCGGATGAGGCTTTCCCCAGAAATGTACCTAGCAATCCTCTTCCGTCAGCCCTACGGGCTGCCACCTTCCCCAGAGGGGAAGGCTTTTTTCTATAGAACAGTTTGACAAATATGCCGAAACACAGTATAATAAACTTGATTGGGTGAAATATCCAATGCCGTATAACACCATTTACGAAAAGGAAAAGGACGGATCAGAAATGTATAAAATTGTGCGTAAGAAGGAGCTGAATCCCACCGTCACCCTGATGGACATTGAGGCCCCCTTCGTTGCCAAAAAGGCAAAGGCAGGCCAGTTCATCATTTTCCGTATCGACGAGATGGGCGAGCGTGTGCCCCTGACTGTCGCCGGTACCGACAAGGAAGCCGGCACCGTTACCATCATCTTCCAGAAGGTGGGCTTCACCACCAAGGCTCTGGGCGAACTGAACGAGGGCGACTACATCCGGGACTTCGTCGGCCCCCTGGGCAAGCCCACTCCCGTGGAAGGCAAGAAGAAGGTCTGTGTTGTGGGCGGCGGCGTAGGCTGCGCCATCGCTCTGCCCTCTGCCCGCGGCTTTAAGGAAGCCGGCGCCGAGGTCACCGTCATTGTCGGTTTCCGCAGCAAGGACATCGTGATTCTCGAGGATGAATTCAAGGAAGTTGCCGATCACTTCATTATGATGACCGACGACGGCTCCTATGGCCGCCATGGTCTGGTCACCCAGCCCCTGCAGGAGCTGCTGGAGGCCGGCGAGCAGTTCGATGAAGTTCTTGCCATCGGCCCCGTGCCCATGATGAAGTTCGTGTGCAAGACCACCCAGCCCTTCGGCGTTCATACCAGCGTGTCCCTGAACCCCATCATGATCGACGGCACCGGTATGTGCGGCGGCTGCCGGGTCACCGTGGGCGGCGAGACCAAGTTCGCCTGCGTGGACGGCCCTGAGTTTGACGGTCACAAGGTGGACTTCGCCGAGCTCATGAGCCGCAACGGTACTTACCGCGACCGGGAGGCTGAGGTCGCCTCCACCCACACCTGCCGCATGGATGCCATGGGCAAGGCGCTGATCAAGTAAGGAGGAACGGGAAATGGCTAATATGTCTCTGAAGAAAGTTCCCATGCCCGAGCAGGACCCCCAGGTTCGTGCCCGGAATTTCCAGGAGGTCACCCTGGGCTACACCGAGGAAATGGCCGTTGAGGAAGCGGGCCGCTGCCTGAACTGCAAGAACCCCAAGTGCGTGGAGGGCTGCCCCGTCAACGTGCGCATCCCCGAGTTCATCGCCAAGGTTCGTGAGCGGGATTTCAAGGCCGCTTACGAGATCATCACCTCCACCAACGCTCTGCCCGCGCTGTCCGGCCGTGTCTGCCCCCAGGAGACCCAGTGCGAAAGCAAGTGCGTTCGCGGCATTAAGGGTGAGCCGGTGGCCATTGGCCGTCTGGAACGGTTCGTTGCCGACTGGTATCGGGAAAACGTCAACGCCATGCCTGAAAAGGTTCCCTCCAACGGCATCAAGGTTGCCGTCGTTGGCTCCGGCCCTGCCGGCCTGACCTGCGCTTCCGATCTTGCCAAGAAGGGCTATCAGGTGTCCGTGTTTGAGGCGCTGCACACCGCCGGCGGCGTGCTGGTTTACGGCATTCCCGAGTTCCGTCTGCCCAAGCAAATCGTTGCCAACGAGGTCACAAAGCTCCAGGCCCAGGGCGTGGAAGTGATGACCAACATGGTCATCGGTCGGGTTCTGACCATCGATGAGCTGTTTGAGATGGGCTATAAGGCTGTATTTGTCGGCTCCGGCGCCGGTCTGCCCATGTTTATGAACATCCCCGGCGAGAGCTACAAGGGTGTCATGTCCGCTAACGAGTACCTGACCCGTACCAACCTGATGAAGGCCTACAATGCCGATTCCGACACCCCCGTGATTCAGTCCAAGGCGGTAGCCGTGGTTGGCGGCGGCAACGTGGCTATGGACGCCGCCCGCTGCGCCATGCGTCTGGGCGCGGAGCACGTCTACGTCGTGTACCGCCGTGGCGAGGCCGAAATGCCCGCCCGTCTGGAGGAGCAGCACCACGCCAAGGAAGAGGGCATCGAGTTCAAGACCCTCACCAACCCCGTGGAGATCGTTGCCGACGACACCGGTCGTGTCTGCGGCATGAAGTGCGTGAAGATGGAGCTGGGCGAGCCTGACGCTTCCGGCCGCCGCCGTCCCATCGTGGTGCCCGATTCCGAGTTCATGCTGGATGTGGACACCGTGATCATGTCCCTGGGCACCAGCCCCAACCCCCTGATCCGCTCCACCACCCCCGGTCTGGAGACCAACCGGAAGGGCTGCCTGATCGTGAACGAGGACGCCATGACCACCCGTGACGGCGTGTTCGCCGGCGGCGACGCGGTCACCGGCGCGGCTACCGTCATCCTGGCCATGGGTGCGGGCAAGAAGGGCGCCGAGGCCATTGATAAGTTCCTTTCCGCGAAGTAATTTGTTCTGAAGGTGCCTGCCGCTTTCGCGGCAGGCACTTTTGTTATACCAACGGGCGGCAAGGCCGCCCCGCCTTGACATTTTCTTTCCGCTGGCATATAATAAAAGTTACGCGTTTACTACTTTTTTGGAAAGAGAGAACTCATTATGCCAACTCCCCGCAAAAAACCGTCTCTTCTGATTCCAATACTGCTCCTGATTTTTCTGCTTCTGCTGGCGCTGGTGGGCTGGATGCTCTACACCCTTTGGTGCGACTCCCAGCAGGTTTTCCACGACGTAACCCTGGAGTTGGGGACAGATACCTTGACCATTCAGGATTTTCTTACCCCGCTGGGGAATCCCAACCGGGCCTCCTTCGTCACCGATCCCTCCACACTGGACCTGAGCAGGGTGGGCCGCAGCTCCCTGACCCTGAAGCACGGCACCCAGAAGGCTGTCGTGAACCTGATCGTGGTGGATACCACGCCGCCTACAGCTGAATTTCTCCCGGAATATACCGCCAGCGTCACCGATTCCCTGCCCCAGGCAGGCGCGTTGGTGACGAAGGTTCAGGACTATTCCCAGGTGCGGGTTTACTATGAGGACAGCCCCGAAATTCCCGAAAACTACTCCGATATAGACGTCACCGTTGTGGTGGAGGATACCTCCGGCAACCGGACAAAGGGCCAGTGCCTGCTCCACTTCACCGGCTGGCTGAAGGAAAGCTGCACGGTAGAGCTGGGTCAGAGCCTGACCCCCGAAATGCTCCTGACCAATCCTGACCGGGATCAGGACCTGCTGAAGCCCGAGGAACTCAAATCTATTTCCGCCACCCTGGGGGAGCACACCCTCACCGTAAATACCGGCAGCGTCAGTGCCCAGTGCCTTGTCACCGTCACCGACACAACTCCCCCAACCATGACCCTGCAAAATGTCCACTGTATGCCGGGAAAAACCCCCGAAATCAGCGATTTTGTGGTTTCCTCCGCAGATTTATCCGGAGAACCTGTGATCCGGTTCACGCAGGAGCTGCCGGACCCCTACGCCGAGGGTGCCCATACCATCGCCCTGGAAGCCGCGGATTCCAGCGGCAATGTGACCCGGGCGGAGGCCATTCTCTGGATTTCCGGGGACTTTAATCCCCCAACCATTCAGGGCGCGGACAAGGAGCTGACGGTACAAAAGGATTCCTCCCCCAACCTTCTGGAAGGGGTATCCGCGGTGGACGATACCGACGGAAAATGTGATGTTGCTGTGGATACCTCCGGCCTGGACCTGAGCAAAGCGGGCAGCTATACCGTCACCTACTCCGCCATGGATAAGTCCGGTAATGTGGCTACCTGCCAGCGCACCATTGTCGTAACATAAAAACACTGTCATTGCGAAGAAAGCGACTGATACTACCGACGCGGAAATCCGCGTCCCCTTGAAATGAGGGGGGACGGATTCCCACGCCGGTGTGTGCGCTTACTCGGAATGACAGTTATTTTTGTCCCTTTGTGCAATCGATTGCCCCATGAGATTCCGCATGATCCGGGAAATCCTTCACAGAATTTCTCATTTCGGGGCAATTGCTTTGCTTTCCGTTGACCACAACAGATTTTTCGGATAAAAGAAGTGGATTTTTTCCCGGGCCACCCGCATTTCCACATCCTGAGCCATCCGCAGCTCCCCGTCCAGATTCACCGGGGTGGGGCCGTCGCAGAGGATGCGCACCCGGTCCGTGCGGAAGTGGCGTATGAATTCCGGCAGCTCCCGGTAGCGGCCGTTTTTGTACTTGCCGATGATGCCGGGAACCTGCCAGAGGGCCACCTTTTTCACCAGCAGCACGTCCAGTTTTCCGTCCGCCGGGTCCGCGTCCGGCACGGGATTGAAGCCGCCGCCGTAGTAGCGGCCGTTGCACACGCACACGAAGGTCTGCTCATCGTCAAAACGCTGGCCCTCCACCTCCACAATGTAGTGCTCGGAAATGCCCCGGAAGAGGTTTGCAACCGTGGACAGGGCGTAGGCGTTGAAGCCGTGGAAAAAGGGGAGCCGTTTGTAGCGGGCCACATCCGTGCCGATGCGGGCGTCCAATCCCACGGAGCAGATGTTCAGCGCCAGGTCATCGTTGCAGGCAATCAGATCGAAGCACACTTCTTCCGCCTCCAGCAGCTGGGAAAGGTCGGAAAATGCGGCGGGTTCGCTGAACAGCTTCACAAAATCGTTGCCGCTGCCCCCGCACCAGGCCGTCACCGCCGCGTTGGGAAAGCCTGCCGCGCCGGAGGCAATCTCGTTGAGGGTGCCGTCGCCGCCGCAGGCGTAGATCCGGACCTCCTTCCCGGCCTCGGCAGCCTCCCGGGCCAACCGCCGGCACTCCCCCGGAGCGGAGGAGACTTCGATCCGATAATTAAGCCCCCGGAAGGCGGCGTCGATGGCCGCGGTATACTCCGCCGTCCGGTCCCGGCTTCCCGCCGCCGGGTTGATGATAAACAAATGGTTCATGGGGTACCTCTTTTCTTTCTCGGGTGAGGGGGAATTTTTCCATGCAAAATGATCGTTTCGCATAACAGATGTCCCCCGCGTAGTCGCCGAAGGCGCATGTACGAAGATATCAGATACGAGATATGAGATATCAGATGCGGTATCCCCTTCGGGGATGTTTTAAAATAT
>JALFXH010000147.1 GCA_022786965.1 Clostridiales bacterium | reverse complement strand
CGAGGTCGGAAGAGGTTCCTACCATTTCGCCGAAACGTTGAAGAAGGATTTATGCTTTACCGCCCTCTTCCGCCCCAGTGTGCGCACTGGGGCACCTTCCCCAAAGGGGAAGGCTTTGTTCCGCTAAATTCTCCTTTATCTTCCTAAGCACCTATGGTTGAGGGGGCCAAAGGATGCTGGCTGACCGCCAGTGTCAGAAACGAATTGTCAGCGGCTACTCGCCGCCAAATTCCATTTTATCGCGCAATCCAATATGCATTCAGCATTTTGCATTTCTCATTCCGCTTCCTGTGGCAGGAAGGGCTTAAACATGGGCTCCACCAGCAGGCTGTCCATCAGCGCCGCCAGGGCGGGCAGGAAGAACAGCGGGAACACGAACCGGACGCACAGAAGAAGGCTTCCTGCGGTGACAATGCCCAGCACTATGGTTCGGGGCAGGTTGGCCAGGGCCAGCAGCAGGGTGTTTTTCAGCAGTCCCCCGAGAGAATTCTCAAACCGGGACAGCACCGGAAACATCAGGCTCAGGATGCCCAGAACGGTGACGCCCAGAAAGGCCGCGGCGGAAAAGAGCATCCAGCTGATTGCGCCGGTGGCCGCGGCGTTCCACACCAGAATCATGGCCTTGCCCAGCAGGAAAAACAGCGTCAGAAACACCACCGTGGGCACGATTCCCGCTTTCCAGTTTTCCCGGAAAACCTGCCAGAACCGCTGCCAGCTGTGCTTGTCCCCCTGGCGGAAGCCCCGGTAGGCGGCGTCATACAGGGCGGCGCAGGACGCGCCGATGGTGACCACGGGAACGCAGCCCAGAATCCAGAACAGGCTGAGAAAAATACCGTCGGTGAGCCAGGTCATGGTGACCATCAGGCCGCCCTCCGGCTTCAGAAGATTGCGAAACATGGGAATTCCTCCTTTTTCTCCATTGTAGCACAGTTTTTCCGGCCTGTCACTACTGCGGAGGCCGGGGAATTTTAAAATGTGTTTTTCGGGTTCGCTCAGCGAAAGGAGAATTTATCTGAGTAATACCTTCCCCCGGGGGGAAGGTGCCCCCGCAGGGGGCGGATGAGGAACGGCGACAGCCTATGATGCGGAATGCAGTCAAAATAGAAAGAATCACCCTCCAAATGGTACCTTTTTAACAAACTGCATTCATAATCGATACATTTCGCCGATCCTCATCAGTCTCGCTTCGCTCGACAGCTTCCCCCCGGGGGAAGCTATGGGCGCTCCCGCGCCAAAGCAGATAAAGGAGAATATCGTCAACCAAGCCCCCACAGGTTGATAATATTTCAAAAAGAATTATTTTCTTGCACATTTTTCATTGAAATTATTTTCAAATGATGCTATGATATTCCTATCAACCGGATTCCCAGCCATTTCAGCCTAAAAAACGTAGGAGACACGACTATGAACGAGCAGAACATGGACATTCTGGAGCGCATTCGTGCCTCCTATTATCAGCTGACCACCGCTGAGCGGCGGGTTGCGGACTATGTGCTGGCCCAGCATTCTCAGGTGCAGTTCATGTCCATCACCCAGCTGGCGGAGGAGTGCGGCGCCGCGGAGGCCACAGTTTCCCGGTTCTGCCGGAGCCTGAAGCTGAAGGGCTTCAACGCCTTCAAAATCGAGCTGGCCCGGCACTTCGCACCGGGAACCAGCCATAGCCACGAGCCGATATCCAGAGATACTCTTGCCGGACGGGTGCGGGAGTCCGGACAGCTGACCATCGATGCCATCCACCAGACCATGGAGCTGATGGATATGAAGCTGATCGGCCGGGCTGTGGAGATGATCGAGCAGGCTCCCGCGGTGCTGTGTCTCGGTTCCGGCGGCTCCATGATTATGGCAATGGAATGCGCCCATATGTTTTCCACCGTCTGCGGAAAATTCTCCACCATTTCCGACGCCCATTTGCAGGTTTCCACCGTGGCCACCATGGACCCCAAGGGCGTGATCATCCTGTTCTCCTACTCCGGCGCCACCACCGGCGGCCTGCAGATTCTGGAGCTGGCCCGGCAGCGAGGCATCCGGACGATTCTCGTGACCCGGTTCCAGAAATCCCCGGCGGCCAAGCTTTCGGATGTGGTTCTGCGCTGCGGCTCCAACGAAAGTCCCTTCCAGTTCGGCTCCGTGCCGGCGAAGGTGGCCCAGCTGGTGGTCATCGACGCGGTCTTCCAGGAATACTGCCTGCGCAACCGGGAAAGCTGCGAGGAAAGCGTTCAGGCCATTGCCTCCGCTCTGTCTGTTATGCACGTTTAAGGAACCTTTGAAATGGCCCCGCCGGGAACCTCCCGGAGGGGCCTTCATTTTGTGTCTCATACCACAGGATTTTACATAAATTTTACACAGGTTTTGCATGGATTCCATGGATTTTACAAAGGGACGGCATTATGATTGCCATAGATTTTACAGTATCCTGATAAGGAGAATTTCTATGACAGTCTATATTCTAAAGCTGGTTTCCCTATTGGGGGGTCTTGCCCTGTTCCTCTTCGGCATGGACACCATGGGCTCGGCGCTGGAACGCACCGCCGGCGGTAAGCTGCAAACCATCCTCGCCAAAATGAGCTCCAGCGTGCCCCGGGGGTTCCTGCTGGGTCTGGCCGTCACCGCCGTGATCCAGTCCTCCTCGGCAACCACCGTCATGGTGGTGGGCTTCGTCAATTCCGGCATCATGACCCTGCATCAGGCCGTGGGCGTCATCATGGGCAGCAACGTGGGCACCACCGTCACCGCCTGGATTCTGTCCTTAAGCGGTCTGGAGGGGGACAGCTTTATCGTGCAGGTTCTGAAGCCCTCCACCCTGGCGCCTCTTCTCGGCACCATCGGCATGATCCTGTATATGTTCACAAAATCCGAAAAGAGCAAGAATATCGGCACCATTCTGCTGGGCTTTATGGCGCTGATGACCGGCATGGAGCTGATGAGCGGCTCCATGAAGTTCCTGAGGGACGAGGCCTGGTTCGCCCGGCTCATGGTGTCCTTCAGCAATCCCATCGTTGGTATCTTAGTGGGTGCGGCGCTCACCGCCATCATCCAGTCCTCCTCTGCCTCCGTGGGCATTCTGCAGAGTATGTGCTCCACCGGAGCGGTGAGCTTCGGCTGCGCCATCCCCGTGATTCTGGGTCAGAACATCGGCACCTGCGTCACCGCCATGATGGGGGCCATCGGCGCCAACAAAAACGCCCGCCGCACCGCCATGGTGCACCTGTACTTCAACATTATGGGCACCCTGATTTTCGTGGTGCTGTTCTACGGCATCGGGCTGTTCTTCCCCTGGAAGTTCCTGAACGAAGCCTGTAATGAGATGAATATCGCCGTTATCCACACCGCCTTCAACCTTGCCGCCACGGCGCTGCTGCTGCCGCTGAACAGGGTGCTGGTGAAGCTTGCCACCCTGTCCGTACCGGACGACAAACAGGCGGAAAAAACGGAGCTGCTGGACGAGCGTCTGCTGGGCACTCCCGCCGTGGCCATCCAGCGGGCCCATGAAATCGCCGTCCGCATGGCGGAGGATGCCAACCAGGCCATGAATCTGGCCATGGGCCTGACCCGGGAATTCGACAGCCGCACTTTGGAGCAGGTGCTGGCTCTGGAGGACAGCACCGACCGCTACGAGGACGCCCTGGGCACCTATCTGGTGAAGCTGTCCGGCATCCAGCTGACCGTTGCCGACAACCGGATTCTCAACACCTTGCTCTACACCGTCTCCGACATCGAGCGCGTCGCCGATCACGCGGTTGCCGTGGGCCGGGCGGCTCTGGAGATGGAGGAAAAGAAGATTCATTTCTCCCGGCAGGCCCAGGCGGAGCTGGATGTGCTGGAGCGGGCGGTATCCGACATTCTCAGCCGCACGGTGGATGCCTACCGCGGCTTTGACCGAAATCTGGCCATGAAAATTGAGCCTCAGGAGCAGGTGGTGGACGCGCTGGTGCGGGAGGTCAAGTCCCGGCACATCCGCCGTCTGCGGGACGGGCTGTGCAGCGTGGAATACGGCTTTGTGCTGGAAGACCTGCTGACCGCCTTCGAGCGGTCCGCCGACCACTGCTCCAACGTGGCTGTGGAAATTTTGCAGGTAGCCGAGGGCAAGCTGGAAGCCCACGAATATCTGAACTCTCTCAAATCCGGCGAATTGCAGGAAAGCGCGGCCTTTGCCGAACGCTTCGCCCGGTACAAGGCCCAGTACGCCTTCCCGGAGGATAAATAAGGAATACGAAGAGAAAAGAAAGAACTGTCATCGCCAGCCGGGCCGCCGGTTCGCGATGACAGCTTTCTATTTTTGCGGGAATTCCTTTCCGGGACAGCCCCTAAAAGTCCATGTTCGCGTACACCGATTCCATCCGTTCATCGGGGAAACGCTCGTCCAGAAGCACCTCCAGCGAATTGTCGGGGGCTTCCCCCGCCACCCGCTCCGACCAGCGGTTCACCGCCAGCAGGGACACGATACCGTTGAAGATCAGAAATACCGTGGCCGCCACGGTGAGGATTTTGCCGATTTTGTTGGGAATTTTCAGAATCCACTGAGCCATTCTGGGATACAGATCCTTGATCCAGAACACACCCAGCACCCCCCAGAACACGCTGTACAGCAGGCACACCCGACCATTCAGGTTGAAGGGCATGGCGCTGTAGTCCCAGGACCGGGAGCCGAACAGCAGCTCCTGCCCCCAGGAGCACAGATACTCCACCACCGTGCCCACCAGCATTCCGCCCAGGAAGGAGATCCAGCCGCTGCGGTTGCGGAACCGGTACAGGCACACCGTCAGGGCCACCGCCCCCGCGCCGTAGAGCAGGTTGAAGGGGCCGTAGACCAGCCCGGAACGGCTCTCCAGATAGCCGTTGCGGATCAGGCACCACATGAGCTCCACCACCACGCCGGCAAAGCTGCCGATGAACAGAATCAGTAGCAGCTTACACGGCCCCAAGCCCCGGGCAAAGTGGTTGCCCTCCCGCTCCTCCAGGTCGATGGTGCCATTGGCGGGAGCCGCCGCGATCAGTTTGCGCTTGCGGCGCTGCTGCCGGGTATCCCGGCAGCGGGTGCTCAGTTCGTCGCTGACCATAAAGATTTCCGTACCGGCTTTGGCGAATTTTCCGGCGGTTTCCTTCAATTCCTCCGCCATTTGTTCAAAATTATCCAGATTTTCCGTGTCGGGGATCTCCGCGTAAATCTCCTGAACGCTCTGTCGCAGCCGCCCGGTTGCCGCCAGAGCCTCCTGCCCCAGCCCTTCCAGCTCGGACGTATCCTTGCCGCTTTCCTCTTTCATGACAAATGCCTCCAACTCTCATATTACGGCATCAGTCTAGTCTGTGGATTTCACGAAACTGTGAACGGATTGTCAAATTTTGGTGAAAAAGGTAAAAAGTGTGGAGTGTGAAGGAATGGTATCGCCTTCGGCGATGAAATCAGAAATAATGTCCAGATCTTCACTCTCCACTCATTTCAGCGCCCGGCTCAGGGCCGCGGTGAGCTTGTCCATTTCGATGGGCTTGGACAGGTGGTCGTTCATACCGCTTTCCAGAGACTTCTTCACATCGTCGTCAAAGGCATTGGCGGACATGGCGAGAATCGGCAGCGTTTTCAGATCGGGCCGTCCTTCCGTATTCCGGATCAGCCGTGCCGCTTCCAGACCGTTCATCTGGGGCATCATGATGTCCATGAGTACCACATCGAAGGCGCCGGGCTGCCGGGAACGCAGGGCCTCCACCGCCTCGTCGCCGTCTGAGACAGTCTCCACGGCAAAGCCCAGTTCCTCCAGAATGGTTTCGGCGATCTCCGCGTTCAGGGCGTTGTCCTCCGCCAGCAGCGCCTTTTTTCCGTCAAAGCGGCAGCCTTCCACAGCAGACTCCCGGATTTCCGGCTGACCATGGAGTAGAGGCAGACTAAAATCAAAGGTGCTGCCCTTGCCGGGCTCGCTGGTCAGATTGATTTTGCCGCCCATGAGCCGAGCCAGCCGGGCGCTGATAGACAGGCCCAGGCCGGTGCCCTGAACGCCGCCGCTGCTCACGCCGCTAACCTGCTCGAAGGAGCGGAACACCCGCTCCTGATCCTTCTGGCTGATGCCGATGCCGGTATCGCTGACGGCGAAGAACACGTCGGAATAGGCACCCGAGTCACCCTCGCAAACCTGCTTTTCCCGCAGGATCAGCCGGATGGTGCCCCCGGCGGGGGTAAACTTCACGGCGTTTCCAAGAATATTCACCAG
>JALFXH010000070.1 GCA_022786965.1 Clostridiales bacterium | reverse complement strand
CATTGCCACGCTGGGCGCTTTCGCCATTGCCGAGTACCCCGAAGCCGTAGGCGTTATGCTGTTCTACCGCATCGGCGAATACTTTGAGGACCGGGCGGTTGCCCAGAGCCGGGAGCAAATCATGTCCGCCGTTGACCTCCGCCCCGAGGTTGTGAATCTGGTGGTTGGCGAGGAGATAAGGGTCATCGGCGCGGAGGACGCCAATGTGGGCGACATCCTGCTGGTGCGCCCCGGTGACCGGATTCCTCTGGATGGTGTTATCATCGAAGGAGAAAGCCGCATCGATACCTCTCCTGTCACCGGCGAGCCGGTTCCCGTGAAGGCAACGGTGGGTGACAACGTGATTTCCGGCTGCGTCAATACCTCCGGTCAGTTGAAAATCCGGGTGGAGAAGCTGCTGGAAGAATCCATGGTCACCCGGATTCTGGACTCTGTGGAAAACGCGGCGGCAAACAAACCCGCCATCGACAAGTTCATCACCCGCTTCGCCCGGGTTTATACTCCTGCCGTTGTCGTCGCGGCGCTGGTGGTTGCGCTGGTGCTGCCCTTCCTGATTCCAAACTGGCACTTCTTTGTGGATCATCATTATACTGGGGTGGAGACCGTTATTCGCGGTGCTTCCGGCACAGCCTCGATTCTGACCGCACTGACATTCCTGGTTATCTCTTGCCCCTGCGCGCTGGTTCTGAGCGTGCCGCTGGCCTTCTTCTCCGGCATCGGCGCAGCATCCAAGAAGGGCATCCTGTTCAAGGGCGGCAGCGCCATCGAAGCCCTGTCCGGCATCAAGGCAGTTGTCATGGACAAGACCGGCACCATCACCAAGGGCAATTTTCAGGTGCAGGCAGCCATCCCCGCAGACAATACCGTTTCCACCGGGGAACTGCTGTCTCTGGCTGCAAGCTGTGAGCTGTTCTCCACCCACCCCATCGCCGTCAGCATCGTAAACGCTGCCGATGAACAGGGCCTTTTCGTTGAGCGTCCTCTGGATGTAAAAGAAATTGCCGGTCATGGCATTTTTGCGAAAACCGCTGCCGATACGCTGCTGTGCGGCAATCGAAAGCTGATGGACGAGAATAACGTTGACCTGAGCGCCTATCGAAAAACCGCTTTTGGCACCGAGGTGTTGGTTGCCAGAAACGGAACATTCATCGGCAATATCGTGATCTCTGATACGCTGAAGGACGATGCCGTGGAAGCCGTTTCCCGGATCAAAGAACTGGGTATTGTTACAGCCATGCTGACCGGCGATGCCCAGGACAGCGCCGAGCATGTGGCAAAACAAACCGGCATTGACGAGGTTCATGCCAAGCTCCTGCCGGAGAACAAGCTGTCTGAGCTGCAAAGGATTCGTCAGGCCCGGGGCAGCGTCATGTTCGTAGGCGACGGCATCAACGATGCGCCGGTGCTGGCGGGAGCCGACGTGGGCGCTGCCATGGGAAGCGGCGCGGATGCCGCCATTGAAGCTGCCGATGTGGTGTTCATGAACTCCGAAATGTCCGCCATTCCCGACGCAGTCAAAATTGCCCGGAACACCAGCCGCATCTCCTGGCAGAATGTTTACTTTGCTCTGGCGGTCAAGTTTATCGTCATGCTAATGGGTCTGTTCGGCTTTGCGAATATGTGGATTGCCGTGTTCGCCGATACCGGCGTATCCATGCTGTGCCTGCTGAATTCTGTCCGTATTCTCCGCATGAAATAAGGCACTCGTTTGTGGCGAAACGGTCCTGTTGAATTTGCGATGGCTGTATGATAGGATAAAAAAACAGGAGCGCAAGACGGAATGGGTGAAGTGATTTTCTTCTGAAAAAGCGGTGCTGTTTCTGAATTAAACAAATCACTCATGCGGTTCTACCCGTGCGGTATTGAAAATCCCCAGGACTTCATCTTCTTACAGGATGATGCCCTGGGGTTTTTGTATTGTTGACGTTTTGAAATGAATGCCCACAAACCATTTTCCATTTGTGGGTACTCATTTCAAAACGAGCTGGGATTCCAAAGGGATGGCAATTCCTTTGGCTCTGGGTTATCCAATAGGGGTGAGAGCGCCCTGTTGGCAGGGGAATCCAAAGGGGACAGAGTACCCTTGGCAGTGGTTTCCAAAGGCGGCAGCGCTGCCTTGGCGGGTGGAATCCAATGGAGGGCAGCGCCCTCTGTGGCAGGAAGAATCCAATGAAACCGGCGGTTTCGTGGCACACGACTTTGCGCGCAAAGTCTAGTGTGTTATACCTTTGGCGACCGTGGGTGGCGGAAAGGGGTTGTTCGGGGCGGGAACAAACGCTTTCAGCCAGCCACAGAACAGGCAGATTCTGCGTCCTCCCGGACGAGAAGCCCAGGAGTCTGCTTTAGCAGACTCCGCCTGTTCGGGTGTAGGTGGTGCAGCGAAATGAAGAGGCAAAGCGAAGCGGAGCCTTGGAATGGAGCGGCACCACCGGGGGAGCCAAAGGGATATCATCCTCCGTTCCGCCGAAGCGACGTTACTTTCCGTTCTCTCTTTCGTAGCTTGCTTCACATGCAGGGCTGCAGAAATCTTCGTCATTGCTCTTTGCAAAGAATGCTTTCATGCAGTATTTGCACAGCCGCAGGCTGGAGGTTTCGTCTGCCAGCATGAAGCTGAACATCATCTGAATTGCCAGCAGCAGGGAATGAAAATCCCACACAATGGTGGGCCGCTCCCATAACTCTATGTGGTAGTTCGGTGCGATGCCTCCGAACGCCGCCATGCCCTGACGGTAAATATCTCTGGTATCTTCGTCCATTTCCTCGTCCTCTTCATAGAACAGGAAGCTGCTCAGGAAGGTGAACGACCAGTCCTGAAAGGTCTGCTCCAGCCAGTCGTAGCGCTCTGCATAGTTCCGCATGAAGCACATGACCTGTGCCTCCGGCTCCTTGCGGAACGTCATCGCCAACGCAATCGTGGTACGATCTCCATTGATATTCCAAAGTGAGTCTTTTCCGTTCTTGAAAAAGTCTGGCTTCTCAAAGGGAAAGAAATAAGAAAGGTATTTCTGTGTGTCCATCACTTCCTCCCGGAGAAAATGGTTGGTGGGGAGATAAACAGCTTTGTAGTCGATGAAGGATGGCGTGGTTGGCAGTGCTGTCATCAGACCAAGCAAACCGTATTTGGTGACAAACTCCATAATGGCTTCCCGGATTTTTCGCTTGGAGGAAGTGCGAATCATCAGACCCACATTCAGTGCATCCAACACCATCTGCTGATACTCATTCAGGGGATCATAAATTTTGGGCATAGCGTTGGGTGCCGGGGTGATATAGAATTTGTTGTCCTTACCTTTCTTCCATTCATACCGGTCGTATCTTACCCAGCTGGAGCTGGCGTGTTTGAACAGATCTTTCATGCTGTGCACCTCACTTCTTCACCGTCCGCAAGGGCGGCTTTTTCATATTCAGCCAGAAATTCTTTTTCTCTTAGGCTCAGGTTGGATTTTCCGTTAAGCTCTGTGTACAGTTCTTTTTGAATTCTGTTCATCAGCCTGGTCATCTTCTTTCGCACATTCCTGTCCGTCTGATTCACAGCTGCCGCATAGGTCTGCGGTGTCCAATCTCGTACAATCAAAAAGAAGAGTAGTGATTTACATTCCACATCCAGCTCTTGAAAGGTTTTGCAAAGCACTGGATGTCCGGTCATCTCACCTAACTCATGGGGACAGTTGAAAACCACATCCAGGTATCGCCCCTGCCGGACAGAAGTATAATTTGCGCTGCACATCCATTCCGGGAATATGCGTCCGTTGTATTTCAGACCATTCTCCAATGTCATATCTCCCCGGATTGGTTCGTGATACCGCTCCTTGCGTTCCCGGTTTGCATCCAGCTTATCCCAGCAGGATATCACATTTTCAAAGTCTGCTTCTGTACGGGCTGCCTCCTCCAAACGGGTCATGGCTTCTGCCCGAAGCTCCCGCTTCAGCTTTTTTCGTGTGCCTTCCGGTTCCAGCGCGGTTTCCAGATTCTCCACAACCGTCACCTCCAAAAATTTTTTTGAAAATTTTTCTGCGAGTGGTTCCGTTTTCATCCTCCTATTTCTCCTATTAGTGAGGGGGTAATCCAGACACGCCCCAAAGGGCAACTATCTGTGTCGGAAAGGAGCCATTGCAGGATTACAATCTTAGAACAAGTGTTCGTATATTCTAACACAGAATCGAACAAAGTGCAATAACAATGGAGGAGCGATAATTTGAATTTTTTTGAAACTGTAAAACAAACTGTGACAACGAGGCAGGCAGCCGAAAGGTATGGGCTGTCTGTCAAACAAAGCGGCATGACGAAATGTCCCTTCCATGAGGATCACAATCCCAGCATGAAAGTGGATGATCGCTTGACGCTCTTGTTTTTGGGAATCTCAGATTTCCTCTAACCGCCCGAAAAAGGCAGTTTCCCACAGCTTGAGATAAGAATATAAGACCTTATGCAGCACATTTCGGTGTACCGCATAAGGTCTTTTTCTTATGTTCTTGTCCTTGGAAACCATGCGGCAAACGCTGCTGAATTTCCCTTACCCGGATGCCTGGTCTGTTAAAGCGCTCCCAGTATTGCCTCGGCGTATTCGGCACCGGTCGCTTTGCCTATGTCGACCGTCAGCTTGCAGCTGTCCAGTGCTTTTTCCAGACGTTCCGCCGCGTCAGCCCGGCAGATGTGGCGCAGGAGCATGGCGGTGGCCTTCAGAATGCTGGCCGGGTTTGCGTAGGCCGCCAGTCCCTCCTCAATGAGGCGGGGGGCAGAGCCGTGGATTGCCTCAAACATGGCGTAGCGATCGCCAATGTTGGCGCTGCCCGCCGTGCCCACGCCGCCCTGAATCTGGGCAGCTTCGTCCGTGATGATATCGCCGTAGAGGTTGGGCAGCAGCACCACCTGGAACTGATCCCGAATGGCCTCGTTTACCAGATTCGCGGTCATAATGTCGATGTACCAGTCGTCCACGGTGACGTCGGGATAGTCCTTGGCGACCTCATGGGCGATGGTGGTGAACTTGCCGTCGGTCTTTTTCATGATGTTTGCCTTGGTGACAATGGATACCCGGGTCTTGCCGTTATTTTTCGCGTATTCAAAGGCGGCACGGGCGATCCGGCGGGTTCCCAGGTCGGTGGTAACCTTGAAATCCACCGCCATCCCCGGCAGCTCCACGCCCCGGCTGCCCAGAACGTACTCACCCTCCGTATTTTCCCGGTAGAACATCCAATCAATGTTCTTTTCCGGAATGGACACCGGGCGGCAGTTGGCGTACAGGTCCAGCTCCCGGCGAAGCGTCACGTTGGCGCTCTCCATCTTGCCGCCCATGGGCGTGGTGGTGGGGCCTTTCAGCAGCACGTCACAGGTTTTGATCTGGGCAAGGGTATCCGAAGGGACGGACTGCCCCAGAGCCAGACGGTTTTCAATGGTCAGTCCCTCAATGCGCTTGAGGACGATGCTTCCGGCAGAGATTTCCCTGTCCAACAGGGTTTCCAGTACCTTGACTGCGTGGGCCATGATCATGGGACCGATGCCGTCTCCGTCAATGATGCCAATGGTGACGGTCTCCTTGGCGGAAAAATCCACCTTTTCGGAGTTCATATTCGCAATGCGCCGCAGCTGTTCTTCCAGCAGCTTCTGGAACGCTTCACAGGCAAGCGTTACTTCTTTCATTTAGATGCCGCCCTCCTTGGTATAGTTCAGGAGACCGCCAGCCATGAGAATGCTTCTCTGGCGCGGGGTCATATTGCAGATCACCTGGTACTGCGCGCCCGTATCATCGGTAACCGTCAGTCTTCCGGCCTCCATACCGGCAGCAATGTCGGAGATGGTCAGCTTGGCGCCCTGGCTCAGCTTGTCATAGTCCTCGGGGTTTTCGAAGGTCGCCGGCAGGATTCCGGCGTTGATCAGGTTGGCGATGTGGATCCGGGCGAAGCTCTTGGCAATGACACAGCGGATGCCCAAATACATGGGAACCAGCGCGGCGTGCTCCCGGGAGGAACCCTGACCGTAGTTGCTGCCACCGACGATGATGCCGTCCCCCGCTGCCTTGGCCCGATCCGGGAAGGTGGGATCGCAGACCTCAAAGCAGAATTTGCTCATGTAGGGGATGTTGGAGCGGTAGGGCAGAATCTTGGCGCCCGCGGGCATGATGTGGTCGGTGGTAATGTTGTCGCCAACTTTCAGCACCAGCTCGGCGCTGAGCGAATCCGTGAAGGGCTTGCTCTTGGGGAATTCCTTGATGTTGGGGCCACGGAGCACCGGAGCGCTCTCCGCTTCCTCCGCGGGAACGGGAGGCAGCACGGCGGAGTCGTTAATGAGGAACTTGTCCGGCATGGTCACGTTCAGCGGCTCCCCGATGGTGGTGGGATCGGTGATGTAGCCGGTCAGCGCGGAAGCAACCGCTGTCTCGGGGGAGACCAGGTACACCTGACCGTCCTTGGTGCCGCTGCGGCCCAGGAAATTCCGGTTGAACGTCCGCAGAGACACGCCGCCGGAGTTGGGGGAGAAGCCCATGCCGATGCAGGGGCCGCAGGCGCACTCCAGCACCCGGGCGCCGCTGGCGAGAATGTCACTGAGGGCGCCGCAGTCACTGAGCATGGTGAGCACCTGCCGGGAACCGGGCGAGACGGACAGGCTGACGCTGGGGTGGATGGTCTTTCCCTTCAGCATGGCGGCGACTTTCAGCATATCGTACAGGGAAGAATTGGTGCAGGAGCCGATGCAGACCTGATCCACCTTCACATCCTTGAGGGAAGCGACCTCCACCACATTGTCGGGGCTGTGAGGGCAGGCAATCATGGGCTTCAGGCTGCTCAGGTCAATATCAATAATCCGGTCATACTCCGCGTCGGGGTCGCTGGCAAGGGGTACATAGTCCTCCTCGCGGCCCTGGGCGGCAAGGAACTGACGGGTGATCTCGTCGGAGGGGAAGATGGATGTGGTGGCTCCCAGCTCGGTGCCCATATTGGTAATAGTGCCCCGCTCGGGGACGGACAGAGTCGAAATGCCCTCACCGCCCCACTCGATGATGGCGCCCACGCCGCCCTTGACGGACAGAATCCGCAATAGCTCCAAAGAAACGTCCTTGGCGGTGACGTAGGGGCGCAGCTTGCCGGTGAGATTCACCTTGAACATCTTGGGCATGGTAATGTAGTAAGCGCCGCCGCCCATGGCCACCGCCACATCCAGACCGCCGGCGCCGAAGGCCAGCATACCGATACCGCCGCCGGTGGGCGTATGGCTGTCGGAACCAATCAGGGTCTTGCCGGGCTTGCCGAAGCGTTCCAGATGAACCTGATGGCAAATGCCGTTGCCGGGTCGGGAAAAATAGACGCCGTGTTTGGCAGTGACGCTCTGAAGATACCGGTGGTCGTCGCCGTTTTCAAACCCGCACTGCAGGGTGTTGTGGTCCACATAGGCAATACTCAGCTCGGTTTTCACCCGGGGAATGCCCATGGTCTCAAATTCCAGATAGGCCATGGTGCCCGTGGCATCCTGGGTCAGGGTCTGATCGATGCGCAGCGCTGCCTCGCTGCCGGGGGTCATGTCTCCGGAAAGCAGATGCGCGGCGATAATCTTCTGAGCGATTGTCTTACCCATTGTTCTTCATCCTTTCGATCATGTGCTTTTTCGCGTTGGTGATATGCTTCGCCATCAGCTCCTGGGCCAGCTCCCCGTTGCCGGAGGCTATGGCCTGGTAGATTTCATAGTGCTCCCGCTTGGTATTGGTGGTGCGGCTCCAGTCCTCCATAGAAAGCCTGCGATAGCGGCGGGTCTTTCTGTGCAGGGGGATCAGCGTATCCATCAGGACATTGCGCCGGCTCATCATGCAGATCGTGTCGTGGAACCGGTCGTCCACCTGCCGCAGGTGCTCCGCGTCACCTTTGGAAAAATAGAACTCCTGCAAGTCCACGATGTGGGTCAGTTCCTCCAGGCTTTCCGGCGTTATGTTCTTCGTGGCGTAGTAGGCGGCCACCCCTTCTACTCGCTCCCGGATGGTCATAATGTCCAGCAGGTCTTCCTCGGTAATACCCAGAACCCGGGAACCCTTTCCGGTGTCCTCAATCAGCCGTTCCTGCTCCAAACGGCGCAGAGCCTCCCGGATGGGGGTGCGGCTGACACCCAGCTGTTCCACCAGCTTCAGCTCCGTCAGAATCACACCCTTGGGATATACCCCCTGAATGATATCGTTTTCCAGCCGTTCAAACACCTGATCGGCCAGAGACGTGGTTTTGAATTGATTGATCACTGCCATCCTCTCCTCACGCTTTCCGGCCCAGCGCCGGAGCCAGCTCCTGAATCTTGCTTTCCAGCTCCCGGTCTGACAGGACGGTCTGCCGTCCGTCCTCGTACTGGCTGTCCACCCATTCCTTCATAGCAATGACCAGGGGCGATTTCTTATCCAGCATATCCTCGCCTTCCAGACGGTAGGTCTGATTGATCCAGTAGGCAATGCCTGCCAGACCGGAGGTCTTGCTGATCTGCACCGTGGGAGGCCGGTCCAGAATTTTCCGGGTGTCGAAAATGGTGTAGATTTCCTCATCCTTCATCAGTCCGTCAGCGTGAACACCCGCCCGGGTCACATTGAAGGCGGAGCCGACAAAGGGCGTCATCGGCGGAACCTGATAGCCGATCTCATTCCGGAAGAAATCGGCAATCTCGGTAATGACGGTGGTGTCCATGCCGTCCAGAGATCCCCGCAGGGAGGCGTACTCGAAAACCATGGCTTCCAGCGGCACATTTCCCGTCCGCTCACCGATGCCCAGCAGGGAACAGTTTACCGCGCAGGCGCCATAGAGCCAGGCGGTGGAGGCATTGGCCACGGCCTTGTAGAAATCATTGTGGCCGTGCCATTCCAGGAATTCACTGGGCACATCGGCGTAGTGCTGCAGACCGTAGATGATGCCGGCGACGCTGCGGGGCATAGCGGCTTCCGTGTAGGGTACGCCGTAGCCCATGGTGTCGCAGGCCCGGATTTTCACGGGGATGCCTGCTTCCCGGCTCAGAGACTGCAATTCGTTGACAAAGGGAACCACGAAGCCGTAGAAATCCGCCCGGGTGATATCCTCCAGATGGCATCTGGGAATGACGCCGGCATCGAAGGCATCCTTCACCGTGCCCAAGTAGTAGTCCAGCGCCTGCGCGCGGGTCATCTTCATCTTTTTGAAAATATGATAGTCAGAGCAGGACACCAGAATACCGGTCTCCCGTATTCCCAGCTCTTTGACCAGCTTGAAGTCCTCCTTGCTGGCCCGGATCCAGCTGGTGATCTCCGGAAATTTGAGGCCCAGCTCCATGCATTTTTCAATGGCCTCCCGATCCTTTTTGCTGTAGATGAAGAACTCGGTCTGGCGGATGATTCCGTAAGGGCCACCCAGCTTGCTGAGAAGCTGATAGATTTTCACAATCTGGTCCACGGAATAGGGTTCCACAGACTGCTGCCCATCCCGCAGGGAGGTGTCGGTGATCCAGATCTCCTCCGGCATAGACATTGGCACCCGTCGGTGGTTAAACGCCACCTTGGGAACGGTGCCGTAGGAATAGACATCCCGCAGCAGGTTTGGCTCTGCTACATCCTGCAAAGAATACTTGTAGGACTTCTGCTCCAGCAGATTGGTCTTGTTGGAAATCTCAAGCATCGGAAACGCTCCTTTCTTGTCTCTTTGTATACAATTATACAAAGAGACAAGAATTTGTCAACACACAAAACCCACAAAAACCAGCTTCCAATCGCGGCTTGTTCGCACATATTTTACAGATGTCCTTGTACAAAAGACATTTTTGGAAGGAATGGCCTGTGAACGGCCCCAATTCGCATAGATCGCGCCAATTGCAATCGTGATTCAATCCAAATATTTCATTGACATTTTGGTGAAATTGCGCTTAAGTACGCTTAACGGCGAGGATGTCATCCGAAAGGGTACACCCTTGCCGTGATTTGTATTGTAAAGAAGGAATCCATATGACTCAGCAGGAATTGACGCTGCGCAATCTGGGACAAAGTCTGGATGACCTTGCAAATCTGGATCCCCGGGGCTATGGTGTCTGCAAAATTCTCTACGATGCTTCCCGGAAGTATACGGGAGGTCCTACCTCCATGAATGCCGCCCGCAAGCTGGCACAGACCATCAAAGAGGGAGACATCGTGTACATCATGACCGGCTTTGTGCTCAGGCCCTATAAAAAAGCGGAGATGGACGGCATCGTCAGCGCGGCGCTGCTGTGCCGGGCGCTGGTTCTGGCCTTCGGAGCCAAGCCTGTGATCATCTGCCCCAGAGCAAATTATGAGGCCGTCCGGCAGCTGGACCCCTGTGTGGGCCTGCATCTGCGGGAGGATATGCAGGAGCTGCGGGAAATCCCGGTCTCCATGGGCGTCATCTGCTTTACGGATGATGCCGCCCTTGCCCCGAAGCAGGCCGATAAAATCATCGCGAGAGATCATCCTTCCGCCGTCATCAGCGTGGAATGCCCCGGCGCCAACGACAGGGGCGTTTACCACAACGCCACAGGTCTGGATGTGACGGAGCTGGAAGCAAAGCAGGATGTGCTCTTCGAAAAGCTTCAGTCCATGGGCGTGCTGAACATCGCCATCGGCGACTTAGGCAACGAGATCGGCATGGGCGCCATCCGGGATACGCTGGAGCGTTACATTCCCTACGCCGCTCCCGGCGCCTGCCGGTGCGGCTGCGGCGGCGGCATCGCCGTGCACACAAAGGCCGACAACATCATCACCGCCACCGTTTCCGACTGGGGCTGCTACGCCATGATCGCGGCGCTGGCCTATTTGAAGGAGAACCCCGGCATCATGCACACCCCGGAGCTGGAACAGAAGGCTCTGGAAACCGCCTGCCACAGCGGCATGATCGATATGTACGGCTGGCTGATTCCCGCCATCGACGGCTTCGGTGAGGAGATCAACCTGCCCATTGTGGCGCTGATGCGCAATCTGGTCATCAGCGCCCTGAAGTTGAAAACCACCTGTGCCACCTGGTTTGAAAAGGTGGAAGCGCTTCACTATTTTGACGAGCATTGACGCCTATGGACGAAATCAGATTTCTGACCTGCGGCGACTGCGCCGTAACCGTGGCCTTTGCCCAGGAGATTCGGGAGGATACCAACCGAAAAATACGGTATCTGGCGGAAAGACTGCAAAAAGCCGGGATTCACGGCCTTCTGGAAACAGTTCCCACCTATTGCAGCCTGACGGTGTACTATGAGCCGCTGGTTCTGCCCAGAAGGAAGCTGGAGAAGCTGATTGCGCATCAGCTTTCCGCCTACCGGGCGGATACCGCCGAAAAAAAGCGGGTCTTTGAGATTCCCGTCTGCTACGAGGGGGAATTCGCGCCGGATATGGCGGATGTGTGCCGCCTGACGGGGCTGAGCCGGGAGCAGGTGATCGCTCTGCACAGCGGTACGGACTATCTCATCTATATGCTGGGCTTTCTGCCGGGCTTTCCGTACCTGGGCGGCATGGACCCTCGGCTGGAATGCCCTCGGCTGGATAATCCCAGAACCCGGATTCCGCCGGGAGCCGTGGGCATCGGCGGCAAGCAAACCGGCATCTATCCCCTGGCCTCCCCCGGGGGCTGGCGGCTCATCGGCAGAACCCCCGCCGCAATCTATGACCCCAACCGGGAACAGCCCATCGTCTATGAAGCCGGAGACTATATCCGTTTTTGTCCGATTTCCGCTGAGGAATTCCACCGGATACAGGCAAGCGGGCAGACCGATATCCGGGAGGCGAAACTATGAAACTGACCATTCTCTCCCCCGGCCCCCTGTCCACCATTCAGGATGCCGGGCGCTTCGGCGCCATGGGCAAGGGCTTCTCCCCCGGCGGCGCTATGGATACAGAGGCCATGACACTGGCGAACCTGCTTGTGGGCAACGCCCCGGGGGTGGGCGTCGTGGAAATGACCATGCTGGGCATCACCGCCCGGTTCGACTGCGACAGCGTCTTTGCCCTGACAGGCGCGGATATGTGCGCCCGGCTGAACGACCGCCCCGTGGAGTCCTACTGCTCCATAGCCGTGCGTTCCGGCGACGTGCTGTCCATGAAAGCGGCTAAAACCGGGATGCGGGCCTATCTGGCGGTGGCCGGGGGCTTTGACCTGCCGGTGGTCATGGGCAGCGTATCCACCAATCTGAAATGCGGCCTGGGAGGCTTTCAGGGGAGGAAGCTTCAAAAAGGTGATGAATTGCCGCTCAACCAGAGCGTTACGGCTTTCCAGCCCCGGCGGCTGTCTCCCCCCGACTATCCGGACAGCATTTCCCTGCGGGTACTGCCGGGGCCCCAGGACGACGCGTTTACCAGTCAGGGCATGGAAACGTTTTTGACAAGCGCGTACACAGTGACGGACAAGGCTGACCGCATGGGGCTGCGGCTTTCCGGGGAGAAAATTGAGAGCAAAAACGGCGTGGATATTCTCTCCGACGGCATTGCCGCCGGGTCCGTGCAGATTCCCGCCTCCGGCACGCCCATCATCATGATGGCCGACCGGCAGACCACCGGCGGCTACGCGAAAATCGCCACGGTGATCTCGGCGGACTTAAGCCGCGCCGCCCAGGCCCGCCCAGGCACCCGGATTCGTTTCGTCCAGGTAACGGAGGCCGAGGCCATCCGCCTCCGCCGGGAAGCGGAGAAAAAACGAAAGCAGCTGGGATACGAGCTGCTGTACGGCGTTTAGGGTAGTGCGTTACTGAGCGCAAGAAGAATATAGCCGCCAAAGCCTTCCCCTGTGGGGAAGGTGCCCCCGCAGGGGGCGGAAGAGGGCAGAACCACTTTGAATACACAGGCATTTGGGCGAAACGGAATGACCTCTTCCGACCTCGCTTACGCTCGGCCACCTTAATGAATAGAGGTATGATTGCCACCGGCAATCATTGGCATTGCAGATTCGCTGCGCGGAGCACCACCCCAAAGGGGAAGGCTTTGGTACGCTAAAGAACAACAACCACGAAAACAGGAAGGGTGAAAACTATGGACTATTCCACCATGAAGCCCAGTGAGGTGCGGTCCCTGATCCGGCAGGGCAAGATCACCGGGCAGACCTCCGGTATGTGCGACGGCTACGCTCAGGGTAATCTCTTGGTTCTGCCAAGGGCACAGGCCTACGATTTTCTGCTGTTCACCCAGCGCAATCCCAAGTCCTGCCCCATTCTGGAGGTGGGCGACGTGGGCAGCCGGCTGGTGAAAAAAATGGCGGCGAACGCGGATATCGCCACCGACATTCCCAAATACCGGGTCTGGGAAAAGGGCGTCATGACTGCAGAGGTCACGGACATTTCCAAGCTCTGGCGGGATGACTTTGTGTATTTTCTCATCGGCTGCTCCTTCTCCTTTGAAGGGGAGCTGCTCTCCGCCGGGGTGCCGGTGCGGCACATTGAGGAGGGCAAAAACGTGCCCATGTATCTGACCAACATCGACTGCGAGCCCGCCGGCATCTTCCACGGCAAATTGGTGGTGTCCATGCGCCCCATGCCGGCGGATCAGGCAATCCGGGCGGTGAGCATCACCGCCTCCATGCCCAGAGTCCACGGCGCGCCCATCCACATCGGCGACCCGGCCAAAATCGGCATCGCCGACATCAATAAACCTGATTTCGGCGACGCCGTGACCATTCACCAGGGAGAAATCCCCGTGTTCTGGTGCTGCGGCGTCACGCCCCAGTCCGTGGTCATGAGCGCCAAGCCCCCCATCGCCATCTCTCACGCGCCGGGCCATATGTTCATCACGGACGTGAAAAATTCTCTGCTGAAGGACTGATGTTATGTATACGATCGATCTGAACTGCGACCTTGGCGAAAGCTACGGCGCCTATCATCTGGGCATGGATGCGGACATTATCCCGCTGATCTCCTCGGCGAATGTGGCCTGCGGCTTTCACGCGGGAGATTTCAACACCATGGCAAAAACCGCCAAGCTCTGCGCCGAAAGCGGCATATCCATGGGCGCACACCCTGGGTTCCCGGATTTACAGGGCTTTGGCCGCAGGAACATGAACCTGTCCCCGGCGGAGGTGCAGAATCTCATCACCTATCAGGTGGGCGCGCTGTCGGCCTTCTGCCGCAGCGCCGGAGTGCGGCTGCGCCACGTCAAGCCTCACGGGGCCCTGTACAACATGGCGGCAAAGGACCCGGCGCTGGCAAAAGCCATCTGTCAGGGCATCTATTCCTTTGACCCCAGCCTGATTCTGCTGGGCCTGTCCGGCAGCGAAATGCTGAAGCAGGCGAAGGAAATCGGTCTGCCTTACGCGGTGGAGGTCTTCGCGGACCGGGCCTACGAGGATGACGGCACGCTGGTAGCAAGGTCAAAGCCTGGAGCCATGATTACCGATGAAGACGAGGCTGTGAGGCGGGTCATCCGAATGATTCTCGAGCACAAGGTTACCTCCATTCATGGAAGGGAAATTGAGATTTGCCCGGATTCCGTATGCGTCCACGGCGACAGTCCGAAGGCCCTGCTGTTCGTGAAGAAAATTCGCGCTGCTCTGGAAGCAGAGGGCATCACCATCCAGCCCCTGCGCTAAAGCCTGAAAAAAACTGTCATTCCGAGGCGGGTGTATTTTGTTTAGGAAGGTTTTACCCCCCTTCGCAAAATAGACATGACTGCGGCTTATTTGTGGTGAATGGATTTGCGGTTTTGTGGGAAAGGAGATTTTTCATAAGCTGCAATCATCGTCCACGAAAAGAGTCTGCAATGAACTCTGTATTTGAAGCTATGGGTGGGACATATCGGCAAGGGCGGTCTGCGGAAATTGCAGACCGTCCTTTTTCAGAAGGTACATTTTTGTGACAAATAAGGAACGTATGGATAGGATACACGCACGAA
>JALFXH010000016.1 GCA_022786965.1 Clostridiales bacterium | reverse complement strand
CCACAACATCCCCTCGGCCCTTTCCTTGGGCAACCGCACCATCATGATGAATAACGGTGCCATCGTACTGGACATCGCCGGGCAGGAGCGGGCGGACATGACCCCGGAGAAGCTTCTCAAGGTCTTCCACCAGCAGGGCATCAGCAATGACCGCATTGAACTTAGCGCAGAATGAACAAGGCCCTCCCCTTTGGGGAGGGTGGCCAAGCGACAGCGAGGTCGGGAGAGGTGTTTCTCTCTTCCGTCAGCCCTCCGGGCTGCCACCTTCCCCGTAGGGGAAGGCTTTTTTCCTATTTGTGCAACCACTGTTCTTTTTTGTCGAGTATTCTATTGAGAGGAGGCGACCCCCATGGAGGATGAACGCATTGTGGCCCTGTACTGGGAGCGCAGTGAACAGGCCATCGCGGAAACGGAGAGAAAATATGACCGTTACTTAGAAAAAATCGCTCACAATATATTAAATAACATAGAGGACAGCCGGGAGAGCGTCAACGATACATACCTGGCGGCCTGGGACTCCATGCCGCCTCACCGGCCCAGCGTATTGTCTGCCTACCTTGCCAAGCTGACCCGGCGGATTTCCATTGACCGGTTCCGCTACCGCACAAGGGACAAGCGGGCGGGTTCTGAGTACGCCATTTCCCTGTCGGAACTGTCCGACTGCGTGTCCGGAGGCAACACCGCCGAGGAAATTGTCAACGCCAAGGTCCTTGCCGACGCCATCGGGGTCTATCTCCGGCTGCAAAGCAGGGAAACCCAGGCCGCCTTTCTGGGCCGGTACTACTTTCTGGACCCGGTGAAGGAAATCGCGGCCTATCTCGGAATGTCGGAGAGCAAGGTCAAGAGCCTGCTGTACCGCACCCGGCTGGGGCTGAAGGAATATCTGGAAAAGGAGGGCTTCTGCTTATGACCAGCGAGCAATTCCACGACGTTCTGACGTTGCTTCCGGAAGATCTGGTAGCCCGGGCGGATGAATACCGCTGCCGCAAGCCGAAGGTCATTCCGTTTAAGCGGTACGCCGCCATGGCCGCCAGCTTCGCTGTGCTGCTGACCTCGGCGGTGATCGTACATACTCTCCATCAAAAAAACGCCCCATCGGAAATGGCGGTGGCAGCCCCCTACTCTGTCATGCAGGATGCCGGGGCGGCAGATGAAGCCCCCCGGATGGAAGCCGCCAAGGGATCGCCGGAGACCTCCGGCTCCACAGCCATGGCTGACAGCGCCATTCCCTTTACCTGCGTGGAAACCCCGGTTAATGTGCATAGCACTGCGAGTTTTGTCCACGGCCCCTCTGCCACCGGAATCACTTCTCGGGAGGAATTGGACGACTATCTTTCGAAATGGGACAGACTGTACCTGTTGGACGCCCTGCGGGATGCCTGTCAAATGTATGATGAAGACTGGTTTGCTTCTCACGATCTGCTGCTGATTCCCGTTGATGGTGTCACCGGCCCTTGCGCCGTCACGGATATGGCCATTGCCGATGACGTCTGTGAAATTACCGTAGCCCTCAGCGGTGAGAAAACAGAAGAACCAACCAATTACCACATCCTGCTCCCCGTGGAGAAGGGCACCCAAAATATCACCGTAACCTATATTTCCGACACAAACGGCTGAAAAAACCGCCTATCGAATCTCCTCTGTTTTGCATATAATATGGCCATAAGAAATACATTTCAGGAGGAAGTTATTATGAAAGGCAAGAAACTGTACCGTTCCCGGGAGAATGCCATGCTGGCGGGGGTCTGCGGCGGTATCGGCGAGTATTTTGACATTGACCCCACCATCGCCCGTCTTGCCTGGGTGGTCTTGGGCTTCTGCGGCGGTGTCGGCATCTGGGCCTACATCATCTCCGCCGTTATCATCCCCCAGCGGCCCCAGTATATTGAAGGAGAGAAGGTGTGAGTATGGAGCAGCTCCGGAAGATTCAGAAAACTTTCCATGTTTTTGAGGTTCTGACGAAGATCGGCTATATTCTCTCCATCGTGGGCGCCGTCGTCTGCGCGGTGGGCGCCCTGTGCGCCGTCGCCTGGTATAACGGCGGGCAAGTGTTCAGCCTGTTTGGGGATCCCATCACACCGTTTTCCACTGGCAGGGCCATGAACGAAATGCTGGCGGTGCTGCTGAGTGATTTCGTCATGATAACATCGGAGGCGATCCTGCTTTCCTTTGCCTGCCGGTATCTGAAAGCCGAGCAGGCCCATGGCACCCCCTTCACGGAAACCGGCGCGGAGATGCTTAAAAAGCTGGGCATCCGCTGCATCTGGCTGCCCATTGTGGCCATCACCGTGGCCTGCGTCATTGGTGTTTGCCTCGGCGCGGAGGATGCGGGGGATTTCAGCAACCTGCCCAGCGTGGCCACGGGCATTGTACTGATTCTCGCCTCCATGATCTTCCGCTACGGCGCGGCTCTGGAAGAAACGTGCAAATGCTGAAAAAACGGTGCCAGCCTGGCACCGTTTTTCCTGTCATTGACGGATTTCCCCCGCAATGCTATAATAAGCCCGCCAAAGGAGGTGGCCTTTATGAACGCCATTCGCACCCGGTTTGGGCTTACCGGAAACCAACTGAAGCTCCTCGCCATGCTCACCATGACCATCGACCATATCGGCGCGATCCTGCTGCCCCAATACCGGTTTCTCCGGATCATCGGCAGGCTTTCCATGCCCATCTACGCCTATATGATCGCCGAGGGCTGCCACTACACCCACGACCAGAAAGCCTATTTTCTGCGGCTTTTTGGGCTGGCGCTTTTGTGCCAGGTGGTCTACGCCCTGGTGGACCGCTCCCTGTACCAGTGCATCCTGGTGACCTTCTCTGCGTCGGTGGCGCTGATCTGCGTGGTGGAAAACGCCCGGGAACGAAGGACGCCCGTCTCTGTATTGGCCGCCCTGGTTCTGCTCGCCGCGATTTATCTGGTTTGTGAAAGGCTTCCCCTGCTTCTGCCCGGCTTTCATGTGGATTACGGCATTTGGGGCGTCCTGCTGCCGGTGATCGTGTACTTTGGCGGGCGGGATATCGTGGCTTTCGGCCTGGGCACGCTGCTGCTGTGCCTGTCTCTTGGGCATCTGCAATGGTGGTCCATGCTCAGCGTGCCCCTGATGGCCCTGTACAACGGCCAGCGGGGAAAATACCGGCTGGGCTGGGTGTTCTACCTGTATTACCCGGCGCATCTGGTGATTCTCTACGCGATCAGTTATCTGCTATAGAATCGGCGCAGGGCTTATTTTATGACCCCGCCGACCCGGTATCGACTATAAAAAGTCTACGGTGAATGGTATTTGGCTGGTTGACATCCAAGCGATTTCCGTTGGACGAACCCAAAGCAATAGACCCACCTGATCGGCGGGGTCATGACCCCGCCCTACGCATTGGTTAACTATAGGACAACATTCCTGAGCAGTCCCCTTCGAGGGGCCCAAAGGATATACGACCACCGCTAGTGTCCGTAACGCATTGGCTGGCCGCCCTGCGGCCTTATTCAAAGGCCAATCCAAAATAGCAGGGCGTCCAGCCGTCATCGGTCAGGGGGTGGAACATGGCAAAGGGCCTGTCCCCCGGCGTCCGGAAAGTTCCCCCTTCCAAACCCAGCGCACCCACAATTCCGGAAGCAGCACCTGTGTTTCCCAGCAGCTCCACGCCAAAGTCCCCGGACATGGCCAGCAGGAAATCCGCCCCCGCGTACAGCTTCGCCCCGGCGGCCAGATACGCGATGGCACCATGCTCCTGAACCACGCCCCCCCGGGGCAGGTACTTCCGCCGGACAGCCGCGTATTCCTCCGGCGAAATCTGCCGGATGGAACAGGGTTTCCCCGCCCGGGCGGTGATTTCCCGGATACCGCCAAAGTTAACATAATCCATTTCCCCGTACATCCGGCGAAGGCCCGCGTCCGCTGGGACCAGAATTGTCCCGGCATAGCCCTGCTCCGAAAGCTTCTCATGGGCCAGACCCATCAGCTCCCGGCACAGGCCCTGACGCCGAAATTCAGGAGCCGTGGCGATGGCGTAGAGGTAGGCCAGCTTCCTTCCCTGGCAGGATACGTTCATCCAGCACAGCGCCGCGGCCAGCCGTCCCTGCCGGTTCAGGGTGCGGACATGGTTGGGGTCGAAGGCCGTAGCGAAAAAGCTGTCGATCCACCCGTCTTCATTATCAAAGCACGTTGTCCACAGTGTCCTCAGCGCAGGTATCTCCATGCAGATCCTCCATCAGGCAGGCCCAGTATTTTTCCTCGAAATGGTGGGGCTGATAGCTGAGCTTAGCCTTTCGCAGACCCTCAAGCCCCATATCGTCCTCCCGGTTCAGGAATTCCAGCTCCGGGTGCTTTTCCCGCAGATACCGGGCAAATTCGCAGTTAATGGCGGCGTAGGCCCCGTCCACGTCCTCCCGGGCCTTCTCAAAATGCACGTCCATGGTATTCCGGGACAGCCGGGAGGCCATGGTCACAGCCAGCACCCGACCTCCGTCCAGGAGCATCAGGCCCTCCATTCCAAGAGCCTGAAAGTGCCGGAAGGCCCGATCCATAGCGATCCGCTCCAGCAGGTACTCTCCGTGGGGGTCCTCCGCCAGACGCTGGCGATACCAGTCCTCCACCATGTTCCGGGCCATTTCCAGGTTCCCCGGCTCCAGGGGAACACAGACCGCCTCCGGGTGCTCCGCGCGGAACCGGTTGACGTGGTTGCGTTTTTTCTGGAATTTCCGCCCCTTGAGATCGGCCAGGTCGTCGATGGCATAGACGTAGTCAAATCCGTCCCGGTCCGTGCGGATCAGGAATTTCCCGGGAAACCAGCCTTCCAGCTCCTCCGCTTCCGCCTTCGTCATGCTGGTGATGCGGCAGGGAATCCCCCGCTGCCGGGAATCCACCAGAATCCCCTCCAGCACCGCTCTCCGGTCGCCACTGCCAATGGGATAGGGGTAGATGCTTTTCCCGTTAAAATGGGAGAAAAAACCCACACAATCTGGGAAGAACGCCGCCTCCTGCCGACCCCAAAGGTACATATTGGCAAAGGCGTACTCACAGCTCCGGCCGGGGCAGGCAAAGAGGATTTTCTCGTAGTCTTCCTTCTGCGACAGTTTCAGCCGCTTAAATTCGATCATTTATAACACTTCCTTCTCCGGGACTATAGCACAGTTTGTCCGGAAAAACAAGTCGTAAACACGCAAAAAAAGGAAGCGGCGCTGCCGCTTCCTTTTTCAAAATGTGCTTATCGTCGCTGTTCAGTAAAAGAAGAACCTATCTGCGTAGGGGGCGGCGTCCTCGACGCCCCGTTTCCCCGTTTACCTCCATGCCGCAAGGAATCACTGCATCCCATCGGGACGTCCGGTGGCCGCCCCCAACGGCGTTTAATGGGTAACATATGTGCGTAGGGCGGGGTCATGACCCCGCCGACGCAGTATCGGCAATCAGCAATCTGCGTTGAATGGTATTTGGTAGGTTAACGTCCGAACAAAACCCATTGGACGAACGCAAGGCAATAGACCCACCTGTTCGGCGGGGTCATGACCCCGCCCTACGAAACTCAGTTAAAGAACAATATGTCAGCTGATTCGCACATTTCATAATATTTCCCTCAGCCCGGGCAGCTTTCGCAGCACCCAGGTCATGGCGCTGTAGACCACCACGCCGAAGAAGCTGTACCACAGGGAGGTCACAATGGGGCTTGCCCCCGGGCCCATCCAGCCGATGAGCAGTGGCTTCACCACCGGGCGCAGCACCGGCTCCAGAATGTACACGCCCAGCATCAAGGGACAGGCTGTTTCCAGAATTTTCGTGAACCACCTGGGCAGCTCTCCCGCCCGGAGGAACAGGTACTTTACCAGCACAAAGGCCGCCATGGCGGTGGCGTAGACGTTCATCCGCAGGTAGCTGCCGGAAAACGCCGTGCGCAGCCCCTGGTGCATGGTCACCAGGGTGCTCAGAAGGCTGCTGCCCGCGATAACCACACCGCTGAGCGCCGCCCACTTCCAGTTTGCCTTCTCCCAGGGCAGGACATTTTCCAGATAATAGCCCAGAATGGGATAGAACAGAATGTCGATGGCCGCCAGCGGCACCCCGAAGGAGCCGGGGAAGGGGACATCCGCCCAGCCCTTGTAGGTGGTAACATAGCGGGCCAGGGGCAGCAGGGTGTCAAACAGAGCCCGGAAGCACACCAGCGCGATGGCGTCGGTGTGGGTCATGCCCCGAACCGCCCGGCGCAGAAAGGGCACCATCACCAGAAAGCCCATATAGGTGTACAGATACCAGTGGGTAACGTCCATATTCCCGGCAAACAGCCCCCGGAAAAAGTCCCCGGCGTTCAGGTTTGGAAAGCACCGGAACACATAGGTAAAAGCCACGGTGACCACGGTCAGCGCCAGAAAGCGGGGAAGCCGTTTGCCGTAGATCACCCGGTTCGGCTCTTCCTTCCCCAACAGCAGCGCGCCGGAGATCAGGTAGAACAGGTAGATGTTGATTACCACCAGAGTTGTCATCCAGCACAGGGCGAAGCTGCCGGCGGTGCTGTAGGCGCCGCTGCCGTAAAGCTCCACGATTTCCGAGTGGTTGACAACGATCAGAAACGCCGCCAGAATTCGCAAAAAATCCAGGTGGTATTTCCGTTTTTTCACTGTTTTCTCCATATGTCAGGCCTCCGGGAATTGATACTGGAATCCTACCACAGCCGGGCCTGCCTGTCAAGCAGTCATAGGGCAAACAGCTTCTGGTCCAGTCCCCGCTTTTTCAGCGCGCAGTACAGCACCGTGCCCAGCACCAGCAGCACCACGGCTTCCCCGATGGCCACATAGACGGCGTTGAGGACAAAACCGCCGCCGATGTACACCGTCAGCTCCCAGCCCACCAAAATGGCGTTGGCAATGGCGGGCATCAGCATACCAAGCAAAGGGTAGCCCTTGACGGTTACCTTCCGGGTCAGCCACATGACCTGGGCGGCAATCAGGGTGGCGGCGGAGCCGACCACAAAATCCAGGGGCAGTGCGGCGGCGAAGGTGATATTGAACAGCAGGCAGCCCACGGTCAGACCGGGCACGGCGGCGGGGGTGAAGAAGGCCAGCACGCACAGGGCCTCGGACAGGCGCATCTGGATGGCCCAGGTGGCGGAGCCGGGCAGCAGCAGGTTCTGCAGGTGGGTCAGCACGGCGTACAGGGCGGCAATCACCGCGGCCTGCACCAGATATTTGGTGGTTCTCTTCATAATCATTCCTCCAACAAAGAAAAATGGGCGCAGTCCGCGCCCACAGCAAAACAAAATGGGCGCAAATGCGCCCATCTGATGATAAATCCCTAGTTTTGTTTACCGACAGGATGGTCACGAACTGTCCTATTTGGTTGTGAAGAGATTGTACACGAAACTGGGCAAAAAGTCAAGAGGGACAAGTGACGCGGGTGTCATCAGGTCTTCCCATCAAAAATCCGATGCAGGGCCAGAACGGTCTCCTTCAGATCGATGGGCTTGGACAGGAAGCCGTTCATACCGCATTTCGCCGCTGCCCTGCGGTCCTCGTCAAAGGCGTTGGCCGTCATGGCCAGAATCGGCACCCCGGCAAGGCCCGGATTATCCAGGGCACGAATCCGCCGAGTGGCCTCGTAACCGTCCATCACCGGCATCTGAATGTCCATCAGCACCACATCGTAGTCTCCGGGGGCGGAGGAAGCCACCATTCTCAGTGCTTCCTGGCCATTTTCCGCCGTATCGATGCGCAGGCCGTAGGCTCCCAGAAGCTCCAGGGCGATTTCCCGGTTCAGCTCGTTGTCCTCCGCCAGCAGCAGCCGCTTTCCGGCAAACTGGGTGACATTCTCAGGGTTTGGCAGGGAGCTGTCCGGCTTGGACGCTTTCTGGCCCAGGGCAGTCAGCAGAGACTCCCGCAGATCGGACATGAACATGGGCTTGGAGCAGAAGGCGGTGACGCCGGCCTCCATGGCCTCTGTCTCGATTTCCGACCAGTCGTAGGCAGTAAGAATGATGATGGGCGTATCGTCACCCAGAGCCCGAATCCGACGGGTGACCTCGATGCCGTTCATATCCGGCAGCCGCCAATCGATGATATAGGCATGGAAGGGTGCGCCCAACTCCAGAGACTGACCGGCCCGCAGCACCGCTTCCTTGCCGGACAGGGTCCATTCCGGGCGCATTCCGATCTGCATCAGCATCTTGGTCACACTGTTGCAGGTGTTAAAGTCGTCATCCACCACCAGAGCCTTCAGTCCTTCCAGCTGCTGCAGCTTCTCCACGGGCCTGGGCTCCGACTGCAGCCGCAGGGCCAGACGAATGATGAATTCCGTGCCTCTGTTCTTCTCCGAGCGGACCTCGATGGTGCCGCCCATCATGTCGATGATGTTCTTGGAAATGGCCATTCCCAGGCCCGTGCCCTGGATCTTGCTGACCGTGGAGGTGCGTTCCCGCTCGAAAGGCTCGAAAATCCGGTCGGTGAACGCCCGGCTCATGCCGATGCCGGTGTCCTTCACCCGGATTTCATACAGCCCCTTCCCCGCCGGCGCCCCCGGCAGCTGGGCCACCCGGACGGACACCGTTCCCCCGGCGGGGGTGAACTTCACGGCGTTGGACAGCAGGTTCAGCAGCACCTGATTGAGCCTTGTCTTGTCGCAGAACACATCCTCATCGGTGACATCCATCACATCCATGTACAGCTCCAGCTGCTTGGCATGGATCTGGCCGCTGATAATGGTTTTCAGATCATGGAGGATATCCGCCAGGTTCACCGCGTTTTCCTCCAGATGAATCTTGCCGCTTTCAATGCGGCTCATATCCAGCACGTCGTTGATAAGGCTCAGCAGATGATTGCTCGAAGACAAAATTTTGGCGAGACAGTCACGAATCTTGTCATCGTTACCAATGTTGGCGCTGGCCAGGGTTGCAAAGCCGATGATGGCGTTCATGGGGGTACGGATATCGTGGGACATATTGCTCAGGAAGGTGCTTTTGGCCCGGTTGGCGCTCTGGGCGGCGTTCACCGCGTCCTCCAGAGCCTGATTGATCTTCCTGTCCTTCGACCGGTCCGACATGACGAGAATGTACTTTTTCTCTCCCTGAATGTCGCTGCAGAAAGCGACCACATGGAACCAGCGGGGATCGCCGCCGGTCTGGTGGACATATTCCCGGTCCCATTCCACCTGCTGCCCGGGACGGATATCCGAAAGCTGCTCCAGAATCCGGACAGGATCGCTCCCGCGGATCAGCTGTTCCAGCGCGTGGACATCCGACCACACCGTCTCCTCGGGAATCCCCGTCAGCCTTTCAATGTTGGAGCTGATGTAATCCACCCGCAGCGCCCGGGCATCCAGCATCAGGAACACGTCATCAACGTTGGTGGACAGCTTGGAGAACAGTTCATCCCGGTACAGAATCTCCCGGTCCTTGGATTTCAGAGTCTTCCGATACCGCCGGATGGACAGCGCCAGCAGCAGGGCCCCAAGGCTGATGGTGATTCCGGACGCCAGCACCAGCGTACTGGACTGCAGGCGCTCCATACTGGCATTGACCACAGCGGTGGGCACCATGCCAATCATGATCCAATCGTCCACCCCGGCAGCTTCATAGATGAGGTAGTAATCGGTTTCGTCCATGCGCAGCACAGCCGCGCCGGAGCGGCCCTGTCGGAAATCCTCCTGCAAATTCGCCATTTCCTCATCGCTCAGGTTGGAATTCTTCTTCAGCGCCGCCAGAAAATTGTAGATTTTTCCCTGGGAGGGGGCGTTCTCCACCACCACCCTGCCGTCGGCACGGACGATGTAGCTCTCGGCTTTGCCGTCAAAGGCGGAGATTTCCAGTGCCTTTACCACATCGGTGTTATCGAAGCTAATGGCAATGACCTCATAGGCAAAGCCCCTGAAGCTGCCCGGTGTCGCGGGAGAAGCCAGGACCATGATCTGGGGCCTGCCGGGCACAACGGAGTTCACGATCAGATCCTGACCTCCCAGAATCAGCTCCGGCAGATCATTTTTGAGATCCAGATATCCGGTCTCCCCATCAACGGTCCGGTAACTGCCCTCCCGGGAGACAAAGTAGAAATCCGTAAAGCCGGTTTTCTCCTTGGCGTGAGCAAGAAACGCTTCAATGTCCGCTTCATCGGACACATCCCGCAGGTAGTCCGCCCACAGTCGCAGTCCGCCCCAGTTCTTCTGCACGAAATCGGTCAGAGAGCTGTTGGCCTGATGGAATATCTCCGTCAGATGAGAAATACTCTCTGCGCGGATGGTCTGAGATACAAACAGATAATACCGTGCGCAGATTCCGATCATTCCAATCAGCAAAATGATTGCCGCGATGGCTGCGCGGAGCCGTTTTTTCATGAAATACCCCCTAGCGGTGTGTGGGCCGTCCCTATAGGAACCATTTCGGCTCAGCGCAGTTTGATGTAGCTTTCCGGCTGAGCCAACGAGCCGCCGCCGGTGATATAAGCCGTCCATTCCTGCCTGACCCCCTGCTGCGCTCTTTCAAACGCCCGGCTCTCATCCTTCAGGAATGGCGCCATATAGGCAGCCGTGTTCAGGCAGGTCACGCGGAAGGTGTCCGTATCTTTGATTTCCTTCCCGTCCAGCAGCACCTTTGTCAGAGTGTAAGCTCCCGCTTCCTCCCCAACCCTGACGGAAATGCCGCTGACCACAGGCAGAGAACCCCGATTGAAGGGCTTGAAGCCTCCTTCGATGCCCTCCACATAGGCCTTTACGGTCTCTTTCAGTTCCGCGCCGGTCATCTCCCGCCGGTAAGCCTGCAGGACGTTGGGCATAATCATACAGCCAACCTGCTTGCCGGTGTAGTCCGCCTTCAATACCGATCCCGTAAAGCTGTAAGCGGGGGCGATGAGCACATCAGCGCCATAGCATTCCCGCAGGGAATTGGCCATAACAGACCAGGACGCGTTGCCGCCATCCGGACGGAACTGGTTGGAATAGCCCTGAGCCACAGACAGCACCGTATCCCCGGCAACAGTCTTGGCTGCCTTCAGCTGGGCGTCAAAAGCCTGATAGGCCTGCCTTCCGGTGTACTCCCGCTGAATCATTTTGGCGACAACCTCCTTGGACGCGGCGAAAAAGTCGTTGGAGGCGATGCGGATGTACATATGGTTCTGCTCCAGAAGCGGTCTCAGGTTGTCAAGATGGGGCGAAAGCTCCAGGTTGAGGTTCTGACTGTAGGTGACCACATCGCCGCCCTTGGACAGAATGTTCTGGGCCTCCTCGGAGAGCATCACACTCAACACCCGCATGGCATTTTCCTGCCGGGCGTCATCCTGCTCCAGCTCCCGGCTCATGGCTACCTGAAACTGGGGATAGGTCAGCAGCCACTGTTCACCGTTCTGGCCGAGATAGGGCAGAAATACGGCGTCCAGCCCATTTTTCTGAAATTGTATGACATCACTGCCGCCGGAGCGGATGATGGCAGCCTTTCCCTCGACGAACAGATTGATCACGGGGTCGTAATCCATCTCCACATCCCCGGGCTGGATATTCACTTCCTCGATAAACCGCGCCATCCGGTCAAAGGCCTCGGGCCAGATCTTGGCATCCAGACCGGTTACGGTATCATCGGTGGGGTCCTCGTAAGCGCTGCGCCAGATTCTGCCCTCCATGGAGGTGATTTCCGGGATGGACAGGCCCTGCAAAACCTCCATGCAGGTATAGTCGTAGGCAAAATCCGCCACAAAGCCCCGGACGCCCACTTCCTCAAAGGCCTGACAGGCAGCCACCAGACTGTCATAATCCGTAGGCAGGGGGATATTGTATTTCTCGAACAGGCCCCGGTTGGCAACCAGGCCATCCACCTCGCCGCACAGGGGCAGCCAGTTGACCGAGCCGTCCGGATTGGTGAAGCTGGACAGGTAGGCATCGTAGATCTTGCCCGCCTCCTCGGAGGTGGACAGGTCCATCAGATGGTCCTTCAGATCCGCCGCGTCATGCAAAGCGAACCGGCGGCAGGTGATAATGTCCGGCAGCGTGCCGTTCTGGTCCAGAAATTTGTAGAAATCCAAATCGTTGTTGCCCACCACGAACTGGATATCCAAATCCGGGAGCTGGGACTGGATGTAGGGCGCGTAGCTGTCATACAGGCCGGCGCTCCACATATACACCGTAACGGTGTCCTCCTTCTTTTCCCCGGCGCAGCCCGGCAGCAGCGTCAGCAGCAGCGCCGCCGTCAAGATCGTACAGATCAGTCTAACCTTTCTTCCCATCGCCCTAACCCTTTCTTTTATAATCAAAATGCCCGTGAATACATTTTGCGTGATTTTATCATTATATCATTACGTTCATAGGAATACAATATATATTTGAACGAAACTTGTAATTTTCCCTATTTTTCCCGCGATTCTGGCAAAACTTGCTTCCCTGGCCGCATCCGCTGCCGCTCCGGCAGCCTGTCTCGGGGAATACAGGGCTTGGGTGTTGTCCTGCCTGGCCATGGAGGAATTGTTGAAAAAACGTCGGACGCGGGTACAGAAGGCGGCATATTGCGAAGCAGCGCGTGGGTAAAAAAGTTCCATTCTGCCAAATTAAACAGGAAAACTGTCAAAATCTGCAACGACTTCCTTACTTTCACTTGGATTTGATTCGGAATCCGGGAGAAGCTATGATTGCGGAAAGAAAAAGCCGATTTCCCTTTGAAACCGGTGTCCTTTCCAAAATAGAATGTAAGGAGAGAGTCCAAATGAGCAGCAACAACAATCGGATCAACGTTCCCCAGGCCAAGCAGGCCATGGAGCAGTTCAAGATGCAGGCAGCTTCCGAGGTCGGTGTGAACCTGCAGAACGGCTACAACGGCAACCTGACCTCTCGGGAAGCCGGCTCCATCGGCGGCCAGATGGTCAAGAAGATGTGCCCCGTACAAACTGCGAACTACTGTAGAAACAGCCGCGTTTCCCCGGGACATATCCAGACTGTTCGGTACATCGTTTCCATGAACGTATAATCAAAAGCACACAATAACAAGCGCATCTCTGAATCCGCTGTGGGACTACAAAAAAGAAACAGATAATCATTCCGTGGGTTTGATCGCCGCTCTGAATACTTGTCATTTTAACAAAAAACTGGGCCTCACATTCCTGTGAAGTCCAGTTTTCCTTAACGCAATGACATTGCGGGATACCAAGCGTGCGATTTTCGATTAAACTATGGATTCATCCAGCAGGAAATCTATGATACCGATATTGAGTATTCCGTTTTCATCATACCAGCGCTTGCGAATATCGTGCCGGACAATGATCTTCGGGAAGGAATCTCCAATGAGAGAAAACGGCTTATTCTCCGTCTCCGCCTTTTTCTCGTCCGGCAGCGCATATGCCGATTGGATATAGGTCTTCTTTCCCCCGACAGTTGCAATGAAGTCAATCTCGCGGGCAACAGCAGCGGTCTTTCCGTTCTTGTTCTTTTCATTGGAATAGACAATCCCAATATCAACCGCACATTCCCGAATGATCAGTTCATTGTAAATGATGTTTTCCATGATGTGGGTCATTTCCTGCTGACGGAAGCCAATACGCGCATTGCGAAGACCAAGGTCCTCGCAGTAATACTTGTTGGGATAATTAAAATAATCCTTTCTCTTCACATCAAAGCGTCGGCACTCGCTGAACAGATACGCACCGGAAAGGTAGTCCATGTAGGCTTTTACCGTATTGTTGGCTACCGTATTTTCCCCCGACCGCCTTTGCTTTGTATTCAGTGTATTGGTGATGTTGGAGGGGTTTGTCAGAGAGCCGACAGAGGAGCAAAGCAGATCCAGAATCGCTGACAGTACATCTTCCCTCTTGATCTTTTTTCGTTCCACGATGTCCTTCAGATAGACCTCGGAGAATAGCGATTGCAGGTATGCCATCTTTGCCGAATCGTTGGGGCGTGAAAGAATCAGGGGCATACCGCCGAAGAAGGCATAGTTTTCAAATGCCTCATACTTGTCCCCACCTGTGGCTGCGTAGAACTCCGCAAAACTCAGCGGGTGCATACGGATCTCATCACTTCTTCCACGAAACTCCGTAAGAATATCGGACGACAGCATTTTCGAATTACTGCCGGTTACATAGATATCAAGGTTGGGAAGGGATTTCAGATCGTTCAGTGCATCGTAGAAGGTAATCCTCCTGCCATCCGGATTATAAGGATTCGGCACTTCATCGGACATTTGGATTTCATCTACAAATAAGTAAAACTGTTCCGCCCTTCCCTCTGCCAGGCTTCGCACATGACTTGCCAGTTCCAGAGGATTTCTGTATCGAATGTCCCTTGCCAGATCCAACTCGATGGACAGAATCTGCTCCGCAGGCACCCCCTGAGATAGCAGGTAGTTTCGAAACAGGGTACGCAGCGAATAGGATTTTCCACATCTGCGAATGCCGGTGATTACCTTGACCTGTCCATCCCACATAAAGGAAATGAGCTTGTTTAAGTATCGATCACGCTTTATTTCCATCGCGCACCTCCATTGAAAACTTACTTGATTTTTCACTCAAGTTTTCAACGGGCGAGGTTTTACCATATCGTTACAACCGTCCGGGTGTCCCGGAAAGTGACGAGCAGCTGAACTCCCTGGGCAACCAGATCACTGATCACGAGAAACAGTTCCCTCTCGATTCATCTGAACCGAGAGGGATTCTCATGTTTTATACTAATCACCCTTTAGGAGCGCATATGCGGCAAAAATGTCCCTGACCGAATCAGCCAGGGACATACTTTATTTGCAGTAGGCCTGCTTTACCATGCTCCAGAGGGAGCTTTCCTCGGGATAGAACTCGTAGTACTGCTCGCCAAGCTTCAGTTCGCCCTCGGCATAGCGAATGGGGGAAATCTCGGACTTGTCCAGCTTCGTCACCAGATCGGACAGCTGCTGGGCGGTGAGATCGGACTGGAGGAACTCAGAAAGCTTCTCCAGCAGCTTCACCAGAAAATCCGAATCAGAGTTGAAGGCCTCCCGAGCACGCTTCTGGAAGCTGTCCAGATACTGCCGCTGGCGCTTCATGCGGGCAAGATTGGTGTCATTTTCCAGCGCCATTCTGGCCCGGACAAACTTTTCCGCCTGCCCGCCGTCCAGCCAGACGGTGGTCCCTTCCACAAAGGCAGGGGCTGCTGCCGTCAGATCCTCTTCCATGTACACCGGAACGCCTCCGACCACATCATTCAGTACGCCAATCGCAGTCATGGGAATCTGAATATAGTGGTCGATGGGCGCGTCGAACAGCAGGCCCGACACGGCATTTACCGTATTTTTGCAGCTCTTCATGCCGCCGTCGCCGTAGTTATAGGCAAGGCAGAGCTGCTTAAACTCCGTGCCGCCGTAATTGCCCAGCACATCCAGCCAGGGCACATCCGTCATGGTGTCCCGGTTCAGCTGCAGGATTTCGGCAGTATTGTTGTCGGTATCCAGCACCACCAGGGTCAGAAAATCCGCCTGATGGTAATTATAGAAGGGCTTCACGCCCTCGGTTTTCTCTTGATATCCTTCCAGAGCATCCGTGCCGATGAGCAACACGGTCTGCAAATGGGGCTTCATCGGGTATTCCTGTCCCTCATAGGTCAGGGATTCCTGTTTCACCGCTGCGTTCTGGGCGGTTCCGGCGTTTTCAATGGGGGCCTCGGCGTCTTTTTTCGCCATGATGGAAGCCCCGGCAATCAGCGCGGCAAGCAACGCCACGCACACAAGTAAAATCACAATTTTTTTCATTGGTTTCCTCTGGGGAACAGCAGCCGCACTGCGTTCCGCCTCAATTCGTCAAACTCCGCCTCCGCGCCAAAGGCCTTCGCCTGCTGCCGTGCCTGCCCCAGATTCGGACCGCGGCTCAGCAGATTGTGGCAGTCGGAGCCGATCAGGTGGATCTTTCCCTGTTTCAGATTCCGCACCGCGGCTTTTACAGAGCCGGGATCAAGAAACCAGCTTGCGTTGACCTGCACCAACAGATTTCGTTCCAGCACACGGTCAATAAGACGCTTATCTTTCAGCATCCGCATATAGCGATCCACATGGGCCACAACCGGCTGACAGTGCAGGTTTTCTCCCAGTTCCACGATCTCGTCCAGCATGGTGTCGCTCCACAGGGCCATGGGCAGCTCCACCAGAATGGTTCTGCCGCTGCCGATGACCAGCTTTTCGATGTCCTGGGCCTGACTAATGCCGGGGAAGTACAGCACCTCCGCCCCCAGCACGATCAGAGGATAGCTTGTCCCATCCCGGCACATAGCCTCCCGAAGCCGGAGAAAAGCGGCATTCCGCCGCTCAATGAACTGCGCTGGATAGTCCTCGTCGGCATAAAAATGACTGGTGGACACCATAACTTCCACGCCCTGCTCTTTGCTTCGGCGCAGAATGTCCAGACTTTCCGACAGCAAGTCGGGTCCGTCGTCCATCTGGGGTAAAATATGGCAATGAAAGTCGATCATAGGCACGCTCCTTAACAGACAAGCGGGCCAGCCTCTTAGGCCAGTCCGCTTTTCCTGTGATTACGCGGTGAAAATAGCGATGGGACCGTTCACAATGTCTTCGATGGTAATGGTGCCATCGGCGTTGACAATGACCTTAAGCTCCACCCACTTGCCGTCAACGAACTGCTTGACAACAACCTTGGCAGCATTGTCAACCTTCACAGTCATGCTGACAGAGGTATCGCTCTTCGTGGTGGTGCTGTCAGCCGCAGTCTTGTTAACCTTGGCATAGAAGAAGAACTGGGTCTTCATACCGGCAGGAGCGGCTTCCTTCAGGGCCTCCTGGGCCGCCACGAAGGTCTTCTGATCTTCAGAAGGCATTTCCTCCACCTTATCAGCGGCAACAAGCTCAACTACAATCGTAGCGCCATTCTCTGTCCTTACCTCTTCCACGATCACTTCAGGCAGAGGAGCCGTGGTGGTTTCGCTGGTCGCCGGTGCGGAAGGGCTGACAACAGCTGCTGCAGGCACGGCCAGACTCAGAGTCAGCACCAGGGCCAGCGCCAGAAAAATTGCTTTTTTCATGGACATTTTCTCCTTTCCCAAAGATTCGTATTGCACTGCTTTCATCAGCAGGGGATACGCGTTATTTTTCCGTGCGGTAGTAGGGCTGATTCTGGTATCGGTACTGATAATGCTTTCCCGCACCCTCGATACAGCCGTTCATGACAAAACCCAGAATATTGGCTCTGGCATAGCGCAGCTGCTCCATACACTCACCCAGCACATACCGGGGACAATGATCCTCCCGAAGCACCACCACCAGGCCGTCCACATATTTGGACACGTTGACGGCATCAATGACCGCGTTCACCGGCGGCAAATCCACGATCACATAGTCAAACACCGTGGATACAACCTCCAGAACCTTGCCGAAACGGCTGGAATTCAGCAGCTCCGCCGGATGATCGGGGATCTCCCCACCGGGAATGATATCGAAGACCGTGCTGTCCACCGTGCTTTTGTAGCGGACAACTGCCTCATTGAGACCGGACTTTCCTGTGAGGATATCGCTGACACCGGGGGCCAAGCTAGCGCCCACGATCTCGTGAACCGCGGGTCGGCGCATATCGCCGTCGATAATCAGCACATTTTTCCCCAGCTCCGACAGCGAATAGGCCAGATTCACGGACACGGTACTCTTACCCTCCGAGGGCTGGGCACTGGTAATGCCGATGATGCGGCAATTCTTGTTGCTTTCTCCCAGCGCAATGAGAACGTTTGTTCGCAGACGCTTGAAAGCTTCCCTGCCGGAGTAGGTCAGATATTCACAGACTTTGGCGGTGCGCCGGGTTTTCTTTCCGCCGGCATTGACCTGCTTAGGCTCCCTGTTTTCCGCCATTTTTCTGACCTCCCTTCTTGCCGGTCTGTCCATAGTAGGACGAATAGTAGCCGTTCTTCTTTTCGGACACCCGCATATCGGGAATCATGGCCAGCACCGGGACATCAGGGTACAGTTCCCGCAGCTCGTCGGCAGACTTAATCATCAGCTTGGACTTGTCGTCCGTCAGGAACCGAACAACCACCACCGCCGCTGCCAGTAAGCCGCCGGCCAGAATACCGATGGCGGTGTTCTTCACCATACTGGGGCCGGAGCGGTGAGACGGAATGATGGCGTAGTCCACGATGCGTACTGAGCTGCCGTCCACGATCTCGGCGATACGGTCAGGCAGGAGCTTGGCGATGGTGTTGGCAATCAGCTCCGCCTCGGAAGGGCTGGTGCTGGTAACCGTAACCTCAAAGGCGCCGGTGGCGTTAACGCTCTTAGCAGACACCATTTTGGAAAGCTTTTCCGGGGTGTAGGTCAGACCCGCTTCCCGGATCACGTCCTCCATGGTGGTCCTGGAATTCAAAATATAGATGTACACGGAAACCAGTGAATTGGAAGCAGACAGTTCCGACGTAGAAATCGAAAAATTCGTCGTCCCGAGGCTGAAGGAACTGTTGTTTACATACAGAGAGGCCGTGGCTTTATACACAGGCTTCACCAGAAACGCCGTGTAGCCGAAGGCGGCGGAACCAAAAATCACCGCCACCAGCGCGATGGCAAGGATGTTCTTCCAAAGCGCCTTGGCCAGCTCCAGCAGGTCAACGGTATCTTCTTCCATATAATTCATGTTCTTCCTCTTTCTTCCCTGCCTTACTTTGCGTTCAGAATGTTCCCGAAATACTTGGGGTTGGTTTTCAGAATCTCCTGAGTGGTCTTGTCCAGCCCTAACTCCTGACGAACCTCGTCAAAGTAGCCCAGCGACTCCATCCGATCATAGACCAGCTTGCCGATGAGCTTGTAGGCTGTTCCGTTCAGATCTGCGCCGCTGGCGTTGCTGCGAAAGCTGGTAGGTACACCGCCCTGCTGGATAACCAGCTTTTCCTCCCTGGAAGGAGTGATCTCAGAATCCGTCAAGCCGTCGGTCATCAGGTATTTGCGCACGTTGATGTAGTGATTGCCGAAAGCCTGCATCATGGCGGAGTCCACGCCGTTCAGGGTAGCGGGATCTGCGTTGGTCCACGCACCCCGCAAGGCACAGGGGCCAATCACCAGATACCGATCCGGGTTGCTGTCCTGCCGGGAAAGCAGCAGCTTTGTCTCGTTTACCAGCTTCTCCGGGGTTGTAAAGTCACCGTAGGTGCCCAGCCAGACAATGTGCACATAATCCAGGTACTCCTCCGTACAGGCTGTCGTAATCTGCGCGCCCTTGGTCACAGAAACAGGCTTCCCTGCCTCCGCTCGGGTGAACTGATAGGCCGTCTGGCCCCAGCCCTGATTGCTGGTCAGGGTGATCTCGCCCACCACGCCGTTAATGGTCACGGGGTTTACCCCCGCGCTGCCGGCGGTCAGTGGTGTCACATTCTTCCCATCCGCGGATTTCAGCTGAATACTCACAGGCTCGGTGTCGGCAGGGATCTCAAAATCAGAACCCACCACATAGGGAGCCACGCCGCTGCGGCCCAGAATGGTGGCGCTGTCCTCCTTGCCCGCGCCCATGTTGACCACGGGAATGGAGACAGTGTACTTATCCCAGTCCAGCCGGGAATAATCCTGGGCGTTCTCGATGGTGGAAGCAAAGTCGTAAATATCACAAAGGTAAGTATCGATGTACTTCTGCAGGGTGCCGGGATAGGACACATTGCCGGAGGAACCGGCAGTCAGGCTGTCGCCCCAGCAAACGATGCCGGGCAAATACTGCTGCACAGTCTGCATATCCCGCTCGTAGGCCTGGGTGATCGCGTCCAGATTCTCCTGCCGGGCCACGTTCAGCTCCTGCCGCTGGTTGAAGCTTTCTGCCTGCAACAGCTCATCCTCCGCGTCAATTTGTTTTTTTACGGTAATCATCGCCATCACCAGACCAACCGCCACTGCCACCAGCAGCAAAAAGATCACGATATTGCGAATCAGTGTCTTTCTTCCTTCGTTTTCCCACATAGTTACAAACTCTCCACAGTACATCCCCCCGCCGAAAGGGTATAGATGGACATAATATCAGAGTACATTATAACACGAATCGTAAAAAACGCAATGCCAAATTGAAACAAATCATTCGTTCTCCAAAGCATCGACAATAGAAAAAAGCGTACAACAAAACTCCCAACTTTCGGCAGGCCGGTTGTACGATTAGCAGTGCGATCCAGGGGAAACAGGCAGGGCATCAGGTCCTCATTTCATAACTTTCAGTCGGTTTATCCTGCTCAGATACTTTTCCAAGACGATCTAATGCAAACAATTCTCTTATAATTCCTTTGCTGTTAACAGCTATTCTCGTGCACAGCCGCCAGATCCAGAGAGCAGGAAGCAAGTAAGGGTGCCGGTAAATGAAGGGATAGTACTGTTGGCACCATTTCCACCCAGGATAGATTCCAGCCATACAGTATTTGAATTTAGTGAAGCCGTTGATTGGTTTTCCATCCGTCTGTATGGAGCGTAGCTGATTCGAAATTCGGTTTTCAAAATTTCCGTATGTACTGGACTCCAGGTAGTATTGGAGCATTTCGCGCTCTGATTCCGTCAAGGTGAACGCCGATACTGGTTTGGGCAAGCCGAAAATCTTTTCAGCCAGGGTTCGGCTGCCTGTTTCATAATCCCGAATACCCAGCTCTTCCAGCTCCTGGTTCACATAGCCCCAATTCAGAGTCTAGCCGATTTTCTGGTTCATCACATACAAATCCGTCAAGGTTCGGATTCCGGTTCCTCTATGGCTGTAGTGCTTTTGAGCGTGAGCCAGGATGAAAACGTAGAAATCCTCTTGTGTAAAATGAACCCGATATGGTTTTTGGGGGGCTGGCAGGAGCTTATCTTTCACATTGGCGTATTTTTCCGACAGATTCTCATAGACGCTTTCATTGAACAGAGCGACGTGCATTTCAAAATTAAAAATGGGAGGCTTGCGATACACATCATGGTTGTCTACGTAATAGCGTTCAGCAGAATACCCCATTCTTAGAAAGATATCCCGAACCTGCTCCCGCCGGGCTTGATCGAAGAGAATGTCGGTATCCCCCATTTCGCGCATACCAAATTGGGGATACCAGTCTTTCAGAATGCTCCCCTTCAGCGGCATATGCCAGATTCCCGCGTTTTCCATTTCATCCATCAGGATTCTACGATCCGCATCCATCAGCATTGTTCTTCTGACTGCCTTGTTTTTGGCATCCAGCCATTGCTTTCTGACCGCCGGGTCTGCCTGAGCAAAGGTCCTCGTACGTTCCAGAGCCATGCAGGCCATGGCGCTTACCGAGTGCGCCTTGGCTGCGGAAAAAAGCTCATTCCATTGAACGTCTTCCAGTGCGGCATCCTCCGGGGCTGTCTCATGCAGAGCGCAGGAGAGTAGATACAGGAGCTGCTGTTGGGTCTGCGACAGATTTTCCATTCCCTTTTTTCCTTTCGTTCGCATCACGGCTGCACTCTTTCCACTTCCCGGATGCCATCTGCCGAGAAAGCCAGCTCCCGGTCAAACGCAGCCGTCTGATCGATCCAGTGGGTGACGAAAATCACGGTTTTGTCGGTCATGCTTCGAAGATTTCCAAGGAGTCTCCGGGCAGTTGCTTCATCCAGAGCGCTGGTAGCCTCATCCAGAATCAGGATGGGATTCTGGGAGAATACCGCCCGGGCAATGGCAATGCGCTGCATCTGCCCCTCGGAAAGGCCCAGTCCCCGCTCCCCGAGGACGGTGTCCAGTCCATTTTCCAGCGCTGTCACGAATTCCTCCGCACAGGCGATGGTCAGCGCCTGATGAATTGCCGCATCGTCCTTTGCCCGCTCCTGGTCTCCAAAGGCGATGATGTCCCGAAGCGCGCCGGAGAGCATCTGATTTCCCTGATGCACATAGGCAAACAGGCTCCGTAATTTGGCTGTCAGGGGCAGCTTTCCCTGAGCGGTAGTGACAGATCGGCGCCCCGAATCCAGAGTATACAGGCACATCAGGAGCTTGAGTACGGTGCTTTTGCCGCAGCCGGAGGGGCCGGTGAACACCACATATTCGCCCTTTTTGATTTCCAGATTCACATTCTTCAGCACCACCGGCATAGGGGGCTGTTCTCCCTCGGTCCGCACCGGGGGCTGATAGGTAAACGAGGCTCCTTCCAGCCGGATGGACTGAAATTCCTGCCGGTAGAAGTCCAGCGTCTCCCTTTGGGACATAGGAACTTCACTGTCCCGGGCAAAGCCTTCCGCCTCCAGAAGCCGCTCGGCACTGGCGATCATGGCGTAAAACCTGGGAAGGAACCCGGTGATGTTGGCAAAGGGGCTCTGCACCTGCGATGTCCACATGGAACGAAGGGGGCGCATCGGTCAGATAGTCCCGGCAGAAAGCCCGGGTCTCGTCATACAGGGCCGAAACGCCGATCACCTGACCCGCCAGCGCAATGGAAAATGACACACTCATAGCGAGATTTCCCTTTCCCTGAAATATCAAAAACGCCTCATAAGTCGCAAAACTCTATTTTTGTATATTATCCCGAAATCGCATGATTGTAAATAACTGGAGGAAGCAAAGAGAAATGATGCTGTTTATATATCACACTTCGTCACAAGTAGATTCTCTGACGACTTGCAGCAGAAAGCACCCCCATGGCAGGCTAGAAACCCAATTCCATGGGGGTATCTGTTTTCCGTGCTTTGAAACCTGGAGGCATATATTACATATTGCTATACGCGATAGAATTCTTTATACCATCTGGCGAAGTTCCGTAGCCCAGTGCGAAGGGGCGTGGCAGGCCTGAAGCCGAAGTCCCGCTCCAATGGGCTGGTATCGGCATAGGTCACCGGTACATCGCCGGGCTGCATGGGCACAAGCTTCTTGTGGGCTTCAAAGTCGTAGTCTGCGGGCAGCACCCCGGCGGCAATCAGCTCCTGCTGCAAAATATCCACGAAATCCAGCAGATTTTCCGGGTTCTGGTTACCGATGTTGTACACGGCGTAGGGCGGAATGGGCAGGCCGTCGGCGCCGGTTTTCTTCTCCGGCGCGCCCTGCATGACCCGAATCACGCCCTCAACAATGTCGTCGATGTAGGTAAAATCCCGCTGGCAGTTGCCGTAGTTGAAAATTTGGATGGTTTCACCCTTCCAAAGCTTGTTGGTGAAGCTGAAATACGCCATATCAGGCCGCCCGGCGGGGCCGTAGACGGTGAAGAACCGCAGGCCGGTGGAAGGGATGTTGTAGAGCTTACTATAGGCGTGGGCCATCAGCTCGTTGGACTTCTTGGTGGCGGCGTAGAGGGACACCGGGTTGTCCACCTTGTCCTCGGTGGAGTAGGGCACCTTCTGGTTGGTGCCGTAGACGGAGGAAGAGGAAGCGTAGACCAGGTGCTCCACCGGGTTGTGGCGGCAGGCTTCCAGAATGTTGTAGAAGCCGATGAGGTTACTCTGGATGTAGGCGTCGGGGTTGGTGATGGAGTAACGCACCCCGGCCTGGGCCGCCAGATTCACCACAAGCTCCGGGTGAAATTTGGTGAATATGCCGTCCACGGTCTCCCTGTCGGCAATGTCACCCCTGACAAACGTCCAGCCGGACTCCGGGTGCTTTGCGGCCCGCGCTTCAATCTGCCGGAGTCGCCAATCCTTGATGGATACATCATAGTAGTCGTTCAGGTTGTCGATGCCGACGATTTTTACGGGAGCCGCAGTTTTCAGCAGCTTCAGCACCAGATTGGAGCCGATGAACCCCGCCGCGCCGGTGACAAGGATGGTTTTGTTGGTTAGTTCAATTCTTTGCACTTCGTGTCTCCTTGTTTGCCGGTGTTCTGTTCCAGCTGGAACGGCCGCCGTTGCTGATCTTTCGGGCCGGCACACCGGCAACCGTGATATCTTCTTCCTCAACGTCTTTGTTCACCACCGCGTTTGCGCCGATGGCAACATTTTTGGAGATGTGCGTCTTTCCAAGAACAACGGAACCGATGCCCAAGACAACGCCGTCTTCCAAATAAGGCGCGTCGTCATTGGTGCCGCCTGCCACAAGGGCAGTGTTGATGTGGAACGTGCAATTCTCTCCCACCGTGGCTGTGCCATTGATCAGAACCGGGCCGACGTGCATAATCCGCAGGACTTTTCCGCAGGTGTTCAGTGGAATATGCAAGGCATATTTGTTCTGAAACCTCTCCAGGCGGAATTGATAGAACTTTGCGGCAAGCTTATTTCTGTGATTGGTATAATATTCCGTTTTCCGCAGCAGAACCAGATGCTTCATCAGAATATCCCGCTCTGAAATGGGGAAACACTCACGAATCCTTCTTTTGAAGTTATCTTCGCCGTATTTCCCCCGTTCGTATCGGAGCCATTCGTTCAGATCATGTCTCGTATGAATTCGCTTTTCTTCAGGCAGCATGAAACCATCTCTCCTTATCAATCCCGGCAGAATACATCCCGGGTGTAGACCTTTTCCTTCACATCGTCCAGGCAGGCATCATAGCGATTGGCGATGATGGCCTGCGAAACCGCCTTGAATTCCTTCAAATCCCCAATAACCCGGCTGCCGAAGAAGGTGGAACCGGCAGGCAGCGTGGGCTCATAAATCACCACTGTTGCACCTTTCGCCTTAATCCGCTTCATAACGCCCTGGATGGAGGACTGGCGGAAGTTGTCGGAGTTACTCTTCATAGTCAGCCGGTAAACGCCGATGATGACTTCCTTTTCCTTGGCAGCGTCCCAGGTGCTGTTGGCTTCATAAGCGCCTGCCATTTCCAGCACACGGTCAGCGATAAAATCCTTCCGGGTGCGGTTACTCTCCACGATGGCGGACATCATGTTCTGGGGCACGTCCTGGAAGTTGGCCAGCAGCTGCTTGGTGTCCTTGGGCAGGCAGTAGCCGCCGTAGCCGAAGCTGGGGTTATTGTAGTGGGTGCCGATGCGGGGGTCCAGGCACACGCCGTCGATGATGGACTTGGTATTCAGCCCTTTGGATTCCGCGTAGGTATCCAGTTCGTTAAAGTAGCTGACCCGCAGGGCCAGGTAGGTGTTGGCAAACAGCTTCACGGCCTCGGCCTCGGTAAAGCCCATGAACAGGGTGTCGATGTTCTCCTTGAGGGCCCCCTGCTGCAAAAGCGCAGCGAAAACGTGGGCTGCTTCGGCGGAGTCCTCGTCGCAGGACACAATGATCCGGGAGGGGTACAGGTTATCGTACAGGGCCTTGCTCTCCCGCAGGAATTCCGGGCTGAAAATGATGTTTTTCGTGTTGTACTTCTTCCGGACAGAGGCGGTGTAGCCCACGGGGATGGTGGACTTGATGATCATCATGGCGTTGGGATTGGTTTTCAGCACCAGCTCGATGACAGCCTCCACAGCGGAGGTGTCGAAGAAATTCTTCTTGCTGTCGTAGTTGGTGGGGGCGGCGATGATGACAAAATCCGCGTCCCGGTAGGCGCTCTCGGCGTCCAGGGTGGCGGTCAGGTCCAGCTTCTTGTCCGCCAGATATTTTTCGATGTATTCGTCCTGAATGGGGGATTTTTTGCGGTTGATCATGGTCACCTTCTCCGGCACGATGTCCACGGCGGTGACGTGGTTGTGCTGGGCCAGCAAGGTAGCCAGCGACAGGCCCACATACCCGGTGCCTGCCACGGCGATGTTGTAACGCTTCCCCGTGGTGGCAGGGCCAGGGGCCTTTTTTGCCCCGTCCTCCACGAACAGGTCCACCACCTCAAAGCCCAGAGTCTCCCCCAGGGCCTGCAGCTGCTCCACGGTGGGGATGTAGTCCTTATTTTCCATGCGGCCGATCATGGCCCGGTTGATTCCTGTGGCTGATGCCAGCTGGGCCTGGGTCAGCCCCTTTGCTTTCCGGAGACGGTGAACCGTCTCCACCAGTTTTTCAACAGACAGTTTTTTCATCTTGTTTCACTCCAAAATTCCGTTAAAAACAGAAAGATATATTTGAAAAATGCTCTTAACAGCTGCATAGCAGCCTCAATATTATAGGACAGCAACCACAAAAAGTCAACAAGCATGAGAATCGCACGAATAATTCTGTTTTTAAAAGCACAGAGTCCTCGAGGTAAGCGTCTGGCTTCTCTACCTCGAGGACTTCTCTTCATATCTCAGTTCCCATTGGCGTCCAGATACGTGCTTCCGATCTCATCTGGTCCTCTGCCGAAATGCGCAATATGTCGAATAAAATACTTTTGGAATTATGACATTATTCGATCGCCAAAAGAACATACGTTCTATATAATAGGGATGCGCAAATCAAATAACAAATGGAGGGATTATATGAAATCAGATGCCGGCCTCAAATTGGATATTGCCCGTTCCTGCTTTGTTTCCCCTGTGGAAGCGGTGCAGGGAGACGGCAGTCTTCGCAGCATTTCCGTGGAGTTGACGGACAGCGGAAAACCCTGGTATCCGCCTGCCGGAACAGAAATCTCAGTAGCCTATGTACATTCCAACGGGACAAAAGGGCTATACAACAAGCTCCCCGACGGAAGAAAGGCTGTTACCGTTCGAGACAACGTTGTAACAGTTATTCTGGCATCCCAGATGCTGGCAACAGAAGGGGAGGTGAAGGCGGCGATTATATTCAGCAATGAAAAGTTGGATCAGCTTACCACATTCCCCATTACGATCACCGTAAGGAAAAACCTCTTTGCCGATGCAGAGGAAACCGTAGATTACATCCGCCTGCAATGGCTGGAGGACAAGCTGGACGAATACCTGCGCAAAGCGGCGGACAGCGGGGCGTTTGATGGGGCGCCCGGCCCTCAGGGGCCGCAGGGAGAAGTCGGCCCGCAGGGGCCGCAAGGGCCGGCTGGGGACAACACC
>JALFXH010000184.1 GCA_022786965.1 Clostridiales bacterium | reverse complement strand
CAGTACGATATGAAAGGGATCATTTATCGCCGCAGGAAACGCGGTGATGATCTCCGGGAGGCCCCCGGATACAGCCGGAGCCAGTAAAAGCCCCAGCCATACCACGGGGAAAATACCGAACAGACAGAGGGAGAGGGCCGTTTTGTGGTTATCTTGCCTCATCCCGGCTCCGCACTTTTTTGGTTGGGGCGTCGATGGCTTTCAGCAGTACCTCGTCCACGATGTCCGTGGAGCGTTCTTCTTCGATCAGGTCATTGCGCATCTCATTTAAGGCGTTGATCACCACGCCATGCTCGTACTTATCCAGGGCAAGGATGCGTTTTTCTTCTTTTCCCATATTCAACGCTCCTGTTCTTTGGTGCGCGGCGCTTTGTTCTGCTCCAGCACACGGGACATCCGACCGGAGATTTCCCCGGCAGTATCACGGATTTCAGTCAGTGCGGCACGGACGCTTTGGGCGTCGCCCTCCCGGAAGCTGTCGGGGAGCTGGCTGAAATCGTAACCACCGGCATCAATGCCATATTTCCGGCACAACAGATACGAAGCACTGTATGCGGCAAAGGCCGCATCCTGACGGGAGTAGTCACCGCCTGCGGCGGCAATCTCGGCGTGGGCCAGTTCTTTGGAAACGCTGCGGAAAATATCCGACGCCTTCATGCCGCGGCGCACAAAGATCACCTGCTGGTCATGGTCATATAAAGCGCCCATGTGATTCGGTAGATCATCCACCATCTGCATGGGAACCAGGGGACGGTGGATCAGGGCTTTCAAAAGCAGCCGGTCATCCATGCTGACAGTGGGCTGGGCTTTGCCTCTCATAGTAGTCTGCGAAACATCAAAGACCTTTTTCACATTGTAATAGGTGCCGATGGAGCCGTCCTCTCGCTTGTACTCATCTCCCGGCTCCAGAATGGAGATGGATGTGGGGTGGCGCTTGACCGATACGCCCAGGTCCTTCCAGCCGTCATAGTCCCGGAGCTGGGTGGCCTGGGGCATCTGTGCCAGGATCAAAAGCGCGTTGGTGGCAGAATAGCGGTCAAACCGGGCCTGCACATCCAGATAGCCCCGGAATTTCCCGCCGTCCGCGCTGACGGCTTCGGCGGTAGAGTCGGCTAGGTCATAGAGCGCCTGACGCTCCGCCTTTTTCTTTTCGGCCCAGGCGTCCTTATCAAAGGACTGACCGCTCTGATACGCCTGGCCGCCCTGGGTGGTAAACAGATCATCAAAGTTACTCATAGCTTATCTCTCCTTATTCTTTTTGGATTTTTTAAGGGAAGGCTGCTTATGCTGGATGGTTTTCGGCTGCTGCCTCTTAGTGGATTTTGCCGGTTCTTCCCGCGCTGCCGGCTCCGCCTTCTGCTGCCGTTTCGCCTGAATTTCCCGCAGCTCCTTACGGACGGAGGGGCGTTCTTCGGCGGGTTTAGCAGTACCCTCGGCGGTTCTGCTGGGCTTCTTTGAGGTAGGCTCGGACGGAAGGGATTTGTCTGTCCTCGCCGCAGAGGGGTTTGCCGGTGCCGCCTCCTCCCGCTGTGTGGGCGCGCCCAGCATATCGTCCAGCAGACGGTCCTCCTCGCTCCTTTGGGGCTGTGCCTGCTCCGGGGGTGCCGGGGCAGCGGCTTCTCCGCCTGACCGTTCCTCTCTGGATCGTTCGATCTCACTCTTGATGGAGGCGGCGTCCACCGTGGCCAGCTTAAAGCGTTCCACAATGCGGTTGATTTTGCTGGCGTCCTCGGCGCGGACCATGACATCCACCATGCCGTCAGCGGATGGCTCCTTGCCCCGCAAAGCACAGTAGACCACGCCGTACCGCTTGGCTTCGGTGGCAAACTGCTTCAAATGCTCCTCGCTGATGGTGAACACCTTCAGCTCCTTGCCGCTTTTCAGCATGGCGGTGAGCCGCTGTTTCCCTCTGATCTTGTTCTTATCCCGATTTTTCAGAACGGCATAAATGGCGGCGGCAATGTTTTTGGCGGCGGAACCGGTGAGCTTTAAGGCAACTTCTGTCCCCTCAAGGCTGAATCGCACGACCTGTTCCGCCGCGTCGCCTGAATTGTTCATTGCGTTGTTTCTCCTTTCCCTGAGATTTTGCGTCCTCTCGGACGGCTTTGATTTTTTCGCGCATCACACCGGAGCGCACGGCAATATCGTCACATAACCTCACCTCCCTTCGCAGAACAGCCAGCTCTTTTGAGATGGCGGAAATATCTGTTTTAACTTTTTCCAGCTTGGCCGCGTCCGATTTCACCTCCACGGTGCGCTGTTTCCGGTACAGCTCCCTGCGGTCAGCAGTCAATGCCCCGATTTTTTCCATCAGGCCACCCTGATACGAAAAAAGCTGCTCGTCGGTATCAATGCGATTCCGAACCAGCAGCTTCATTTCC
>JALFXH010000132.1 GCA_022786965.1 Clostridiales bacterium | reverse complement strand
CACCACTTCCAGCGGCTGACCGTCTTTCTCATACATGGCAAGAAAGAAAAGCGGCAGCATCACGGCCATCATGCCAAGTGCGGCAAGGCTCAGATTCCCACTGGATTTGAGAAAAAAGAAAACCGGAACGCCAATCAGCGCACCGGCTCCGAAGCAGAGAATCTGCCGTTTGGTCAGGTTCATAAAGACCTTGGTTTTGACCTTTGAAAGGTCACGCGGCACAGAAATATAAGATGCCATGAATCTTTCCTCCTCTCTTAATGCGCTGCAAACACGGATTTCGCGAGGCTCCCCGTCTTAAAGAGGGTAAATGCCAGCAAAACCGTATAGCCCATAACGCCCCAAATGCTGCTGATGATGTTATCCGAAAAGGACAGGTTCTGAATCAGAACTGCATAGATGCCCACACAGATCATGATAAGAAAGCCCTGGAATCCCAGTGCAAACAGGGAGCGCAGATAGTTTTGACCGGTATGGCTCTGCTCATGGTTTCCAAAGGTTGCAAACGGAATCGGCGCAAGGCTCACCATGAGATATATTTCCACCATTCGGCCATACACGATGACAAAGATGATAGCTGACAACGCCAGCATCGTGACCTGAACCACAAAGGTCTGCAAATACAGCCCCAGCAGCGGTCCCAAGTCCATGCCTTCCAGTGTGGCCTGCATCGCTGTCAGGGTCGCATCGCTGACGGACGTACTGCCGGAAATCAGACCGCCGCTTCGGGAAATCACTTGCTGCGCTACATCAAAGACAGCCATCGTGATATTGAATGTGTTCGAGATCAGGGTCACTGCCAGAAAAGTCTTAAAGACCCATTTGAAAAATGTCCAGGTCTCGAAATTTGCCAGATTGTTATGCTCAATGAGCATCTGGATCAGCTCATAACAGGCGATGAAAGTCAGTACCATTCCGGCAATGGGCAGGATCACGGATTCCGAGATGTTGCGGATCATAGAAAAGACCGCAGGTGAAAAGTTCGCCGGTGTGGTTCCCACATCGCCTGCGATCTGTCCAACCTGCTGGTTGACCGAATCGAACATCCCTGAAAGATTTCCCATGATACCGCTGATGATCATGCTCTTGAGCCAATCTGTGATCTGTTCAAGGATACTCTGCATGAGCCGCCTCCTTCCTTACGCAAACACGCCGAACAACTTCGCCATACGGGACAGAAGCATGAACAGCTGTGAGAAAAGAGACAGTGCCGATGCAGTTGTAGTAAGAAACGCCATAGATTTGTCCTCCTGTAACTTGTCCGGCCTATCAGCCGGTGCGATTCTAAACTGCGGTTCTGCGTCATACTTCCAACATGTGCACCTGCCGGAGAGCGCAGAAAATAGCCAGCTGCGGAGATTGCCTGCACCTGACTATGTAACAGGCAGCTTTCGCCGCCCGGTCGGAATCTTCGCTCCGACAGCTTTCGCTTAACCGAACAGACCAGAAAGCAGCGGCACCAGAGTCGTGCCGATCAGTGCCACGCCGCCGCCAGCCATCAGCTGTGTTATCCCCAATTAGTAGGAACAATACAGCTTTCTGGCGGGCGGCGGCACGTCAAGAAATATATATGGAGTTTTTAAAGAACCTCCCCGGAGCGGGGAGCGGTCAGCCTGTGACCTGCTCCACTTCCGGTATGGGTTTGAGATTAAAATGAATTTCGATAGAAATGTGTCTTGTCTTATCGCTGCCTATGGTTTCATGGACAACGATTTCTTTAATCAGGCGGTTTAAGGTGGAAGCGTCCAGTTCGGTGATGTCCCGGTATTCCTGTATGGATTCCACCCACTGCCTTGCGTCCACGGCAAGCCGGATTTCATCGGCAAGGTGCTTCCTGCCTTTCTCGACTTTTGCCTTTAATTCCGCCTGTTCCTTCTGCGTCTTTTCCAGCAGGAGATTGAAGTTTGCGTCTGTGATTCGTCCGGCAACCATGTCCTCATAGAGCCGCAGCACCATCTTTTCCAACACTTCAATCCGTTCCTCGTCTTTGGCAAGGGTGCGCTCCATCGCTTCCCTCTGGCCTTTCTGCTCGGCTTCGCAGGTGTCGGTCAGCCGCCCGGCCACCGCTTCACTGTCGGTCAGGGCAGCGGCGGCGCACTCCCGGATTTTATTCAGCACAAGGGCATAGAGCGTGTCATAATCAATCCGGTGCTGGGTGCAGTGCTGTTTCCCAAAGGCATTGTAAGTCTTGCAGGAATAAATCCTTTGGGGGTGCTTGGCATTGGTGTAGCGGACAGTCAGGGACTTTCCGCACTCGCCGCATTTGAGAAGCCCGGCAAACAGGCTCGGCTCCCCGGACTGCCCCGGCCGCTGGCGGGATTTCAGCTTTTCCTGCACGATGGCAAAACTCTTTTTGTCTACCAGCGGCTCATGCGTCCCTTCCACCACAATCCAGTCCTCCGGCTTCTTGTCCCGGATAGTGCCGATTTTAAAGCGGTACTCGGTCTTTTGGGAAGCGACTGCACCGGTGTAGACGGGGTTCATCAGGATTTCTTTGATAACGGAGAAATCCCAAATATATTTCCCATTCTCCGGGTCTTTCTTCTCCCATTTGGTGCGGATGTTCCGGTGCCCACGTTTCCGGTTCCACCATGTGGGGCAGGGGTGCTTTTCTTCCTCCAGCCTGCGCCGGATGTAGTTGGGGCCGTGGCCGTCCAGCGCATACCCGAAAATCAGCCGGACAACCGGGGCGGTTTCTTCATCTACCAGCAGGCGGTTTTTATTCTCCGGGTCTTTCCGGTAGCCGAAAGGGGCAAGACAGCCGGTAAACTGGCCTTTCTGCGCTTTCAGCAGATAAGAGGAATGAACCTTCTTGGAAATGTCCTTGCTGTACATCTCGTTGAGGATGTTCTTGAACGGCGCAATGTCGTTGTTGTCCCGCATGGTGTCGATACCGTCATTCATAGCGATATACCGGACGCCGTGGCGGGGGAAGAAATCTTCAATCAGGAAGCCGGTCTGCAAGTAATTCCTAC
>JALFXH010000123.1 GCA_022786965.1 Clostridiales bacterium | reverse complement strand
TGTTCCGCCTGCGCGATATGCAGCAGCTGCCTCTGGATATCCCGGGGCAGCAGCCGCTTGAAGGAAAAACGCTGGCAGCGGGAGAGAATGGTAGCCGGAACTTTGTGCAGCTCTGTGGTGGCCAGAATGAACAGCAGATGCTCCGGCGGTTCCTCGATGATTTTCAGAAGCGCGTTGAAGGCGGAAATGGACAGCATGTGCACCTCATCAATGATATACACACGCATTTTTACCTGTGACGGCGTATAGATCGCGTCATCCCGCAGATCACGGACATTATCCACGCCGTTATTGGAGGCGGCATCGATTTCCAGCACATCCATACAGGAGCCGGAGTCGATGGCACGGCAGGCCTCGCAGCAATTGCAGGGGTTGCCGTTATCCGGGTGCAGGCAGTTGACCGCCTTCGCCAGTATTTTCGCACAGCTGGTCTTACCCGTGCCCCGGGAACCGGTAAACAGATAGGCGTGACTCATGCGCCCGCTGATCAGCTGGGTCTTCAGGGTCTGGGTGACCGCCATCTGGCCCGACACATCATCAAAGGTCTGGGGCCGGTATTTGCGGTATAGGGCCTGATAAGCCGACACGAAATCACTCCTTTCTAGAGAAACCTCCGAATAAACAGACCGGCCCATAACAAGATCGCACACCCACATTTGAACGCGCCGAATATCCGTTCCCTGCGCAGCCAGCTCAAAAACGGCAACCTTAGCGGCACACGGGAAGATCCACTTAATGCTGCTTGGTTCCCCACCTGACATGGTTCACGGGATCCCGTTGCGCAAGACCGGTTTCTCAACACCGCTTACGCAGGACAGACAATATTCTAACACGCCCGGGTGTGGGAATTCATCCCTGCTATAGCGGATTGCAGGCAGAGGGCACCGCTATCTCCCCGACTAGTGCGACCTTGTTATAAGCCGGTCAGCTTTAACATGGTATCCTTAATTCAGTTCAGCTTGGATTCGATAAAATCGGCCAGCTCCTGGAAGGTCGTAATCTTCTGATCCTCCAGCTCCAGCTCCACGCCCAGCTCAGACTCCAGATCCATAATCATTTCCACCACGTCCAGAGAGTCAATGCCAAGGCTTTCGAAGGTGGAATCCGGGGTAATCTCAGAAGCGTCCAGCTCCAGCTGTCGGGCTGCGTAGCTTTTCAGTTTCTCGAACATAGATAAGTCCTCCTTACAATGTCTCTAAGCACTATCCGATTGGTATTTTAGTATAGAAAGCCCTGTTTGTCAATGGTTGATTTCCGCAGAACATCATCCGGTTTCCGAAAAGCGCACGACGATTGTGCTGCCGATCCGTTTGACAGAGTTCTTCCCCGGCCAGATTCCCATCTGCTGGAATTCATCACTGGACGCAATACTGTTCATGGTTTCCCTGTCCGCAATCGGGAAGCGCAGCGTGTACCCCTGGGGAACGGGCGCCGTCGGAGAAAACGGATAGGTGGGAAGCTCCGCGTCGTGATACCGGTAGTATTCCAGCGTAAAGTCCAGATACTGGTCGAGGAACAGTACGATCAGATCACGGTCGGAAAGAAGATCGTACTTTACCATTTTCAGGGGGCCCAACGTTCCCAATTTGGAGGCATCCATGGTCTCTTCCTCTGTGATTGTCCAATTGCCGCCGATGGAGCCAAAAAACGCCACATTCCGCGCAGTACCGTCATCCTCCAGATGAATTCTGGTGGACAACTCCGTGGCAGTCGCAAGAGACTGCTCATGGCAGTGGTTCAGGTAGGCATAGCAGACATTTGCTGTCACGCTGTTATAGAAAATAATGCCGCTGAGCAAAAGCATGACCAGATTCTTGCAGACTCTGCTTCCCCACTGCTCGGACAACACACCAAGAAGAAGATACAGAATGGCAATCGCCTGAAGCATTCGGGTATAGTATTCCACGCCGGGGGAAATGAAGTAGCACAGATAACACCCGAAAGGAATGACGAGAACGCACAGCAGGAAAAGCAGCGCTTCCATGGGACGCTTTCCCAGCCCGCTGCGATGAAACGCAGCGGCGCAGACAACCACAAGCGCGGTCGCGAACAGGATTCCCAACACGCTGTACACGGAGAACCCATATCTCATCGGATTCCGATCCAGAAAGAACCAGATAAAAGAGATCAGGCTCTGCTTTGCCGCAGCCAGCAGCGTACCGGCATGAATGCCGCCCATGGCGTTGATTCCCTCATAGCTGGCTGGGGAAATCCCGGACAGCTTCATAATCAGCTGCCAGATAACGAAGTACAGGACAAGGCCGGTAAGAAAGACACCCGCCTGACAGCCGATCCATTTCCAGTATGTCTCGCGGGATTGCCTATTTTTCAGCAATTCGTACATGAAATAGCAAACCGCGAGAATAAACGCGAAGGATACATATGCCTGGTAGATGGCGCAGGTGAGGCAGATGCACACAGCGGCTGCGACGCCGTTTTTCCAGTGAAAGCCGCCGGACATCCTGGTAAGATACACGGCAATGGTTCCCAGCAGCATAGCCAGCATATACCCATCCGCTGTAAACTCAAAGAACATGGTCTCCGTGACAGCGGGGAAGGATACCAGCAGGCTGCTGCTCAGAATGATCAGGCAGGGATTCTTCATTTCGAAGATTTCCGCAATCAATACCGCCGTCAGCGCCAGGAAAAGAACCGAAAGAACGCCGATGATCCACGGTAAATCAAAGCAGGAACTCAGCGTGCAGGCCGGGGCTAGGAACCATCTGCCGGAGGCCACCATATTCTGGGTGCTCCAGAAATTGAACAGTCCGTCATGATTGGGGAAGTAATTGGTAAAACGGTAGGTATGCACCAAAAAGCCTACAATGACCGCTGATAAAAAAGCGGTTTTCCACTCTTTTTTTACGTTTTCCCGATAAAATCTCAAGATGTTCTCGCCCATCATTGCTCCCCGCTCTTTCCGGCCGCCAAGGCCGCGGCATAGGCCGTCGCCCATGCGATCTGCAAATTAAAGCCACCGGTATAGGCATCGCAATCGATGATTTCCCCCGCGAAGAACAACCCCTTTACCCGTTTGGATTCCATGGTTTTCGGGTCAATTTCCGAAACCTTAACCCCGCCGGAGGTGATGATCGCCTCTGAAACCGGACGTTTTCCTGTAATCTCCACGTCGAACGCCTTCAAAAGCTGTACCAGCTCCCTGCGCTTCTGTTTCGTCAGGGAATTGGCCTGCATGGCCGGGTCAATATCCAGTCTGCGCAGAATGACGGGAATCATGCTCCTGGGCAGCAAATCCGTCAGCGCGTTCTCCATGGCGCGGTTCTGATACATCTGCATATCCCTTAATATCCGCTCGTCCAGCTTTTTTTCCTCCAGCGCGGGCTTCAGGTCAATGAGCAGTTTGCAGCCATCCCCTTTCAAATGACAGCTGGCGGACAAAACCGTGGGGCCGGAAACGCCGAAATGGGTGAACAGCAGCTCCCCAAAATCCTGATACAGCAGCTTCCCTTTGGCATTTACCAGCTTCACAGAAACATTGCGCAGGCTCAGGCCCTGCATAGCGGGGCAGTCCTCCCCTGCCGCTTCCAAAGGCACCAGGCTTCCCTCCTGCTTCAAAATGGTGTGACCCAACTCAGCAGCCATGGAGTAGCCATCGCCGGTGGAACCGGTGGCAGGATAGGAAACACCGCCGGTGGCCAGAATCACCCAGTCGGAAGCATATTTCCCGGCATCACCCACAACCCCCGTTACACATCCGTTTTCCGAGAGAATATGGCGGACCCGGTCTGTCTTGACTGTCACATTCCAGCGGCGCAGTTCCCCCGTGAGACAGTCCAGAACCGTCTGGGACTTATCCGTCACCGGAAACACCCGGTTCCCCCGCTCGGTTTTCAGCTCACAGCCGCACTGGCGAAAGAATTTCATGGTCTCCGACGGCGGGAACGCGGTCATGGCGCTGTAGAGAAAGCGACCGTTATGGGGTGTATTCTGCAAGACCTCCTGTGCGGAACAGTCATTTGTGACATTACAGCGTCCTTTTCCGGTGATCAACAGCTTCTTGCCCAGCCGGTCATTGCGCTCAAGGAGCAAAACACGTTTCCCTTGCCTCGCGGCGGTGATGGCTGCGAACATGCCGGCAGGCCCGCCGCCGATAATGATTCCATCATATTTCATCGTTTTTCAACCTGTTTTTCGTAAACATCATATTCGTCCCAAATCCGCTCCAGATTCTCAAAGGTCCGTGCCAGCTCCTTTTCCTTTTTGGACGCGATGGCGACAATCAGCGCGTTGATGACGCTCAGGGGGGCCACAAGAGAATCCACCAGCGACACCATGTCGCTCTTGGCAATGAGCACATGGTCGCTGTTGCTGCCCAGGGGCGACAGCCGGTTGTCCGTAATGCCGATCACCGTGGCGCCAGCGCTGCGGCAATACTGGGCGCCTTTTGTGGCCGTGGAAGAATAGCGCGGGAAGGAGAAGGCGATAACCACATCCTCACTGTTCACGCCTACAATTTTCTCAAACATTTCCACCGTGCCAAAACCGGACACAATATGGACATTGTTGAACATATAGTTCAGATAATACCCCAAAAAATTCGCCAGCGGCTCTACCGAGCGGACACCGAGGATGTACACCCGCTTGGCCTTGATGATGGCGTTGACAGCGGCGTTGAATTCCTCCCGATCCAGAATCTCACTGGTTTTGCGCAGCTTCTCCATGTCGGAATGGAGTACCATAGAGACAATGTCCTGATCCCCCAGCCGGTTGTTCGCCACCTCAATGCGCTGCACGGAGGTCAGCCGGTTCAGCACCATCTCCTGCATGGCCTTCTGCATACTGGGATAGCCGTCAAATCCCAGATCCACTGCAAAACGCACCACCGTGGATTCCGATACACCTACGGTTTTTCCCAGCCGGTTGGCGGTCATAAAAGCAGCCTTGTCATAGGCCTCCGTAATATAGCGGGCAATGCGCCGCTGGCCCTTGGAAAAGGTCGGGTCCTTCTCCTGTAATATCGTTAAAATGTCGTAACTCATACGTCTCTCCCAATGCGGCAGATTATGATTTCACCGCTTCCCTCATAGTAACAAATGACGCCGCGTTTTGCAAGAGCAAAAGCGGCGTCATGCAATATTTATTTCATACTGATATTCAATAGAAAACTTTAATTCGCAAGAATTGAAGTTTTCTATATGAAGATCATAATGAGACGGGTTTCCGTGATTTTCTATTCCGAAAATCACGGAAACGACAACGCCGTCAGGCGGTGTCTTCTTGATAAAATTATTCAATTTTATCAAGAAAGAGTATTAGTTCTGCAATTTCCTCCGACGTCAGGTAGCGCCATACGCCACTGGGAAGGTCGCCCAGCCGCAGATTCCCCTCCTGAATTCTTTTCAAACGGGTGCAGCGCATTCCCGCCGCTTCGCACATTCTGCGGATCTGACGGTTACGGCCTTCATGAATGGTCACACGGAGCTTCGCTTTCTCCCCCCTGACGCTGAGCAGGTTCACTTTCGGAGGGCGAATGCGATAGCCGTCCAGAACAATCGGTCGGGACAACGTTTCTTCGCCACCGGGGTAATAACCCGACACCCAGACCTCGTAGACTTTTTCTATTTCCTGTTTGGGATGTGTCAATGCATTGGCAAAGGCGCCATCGTTGGTAAACAGCAGCAAACCTTCTGAATCCATGTCCAGTCTGCCCACCGGATAAACACGAACACCGCAGTCCGCCACCAGCTGGGCGGCATTGGGCCTGCCCTTTTCATCGGATAATGTGGTCACATAGCCCCTAGGCTTATTCAAAAGGATGTACACGGACCGCTGCTCGCCGGGGAGCAGTTGTCCGTTTACGCGGATCTCATCGGTTTCCGGGTCAGCACTGTCCCCCAGAGATGCTACAATGCCATTCACCGTCACCTGTCCGTTTTGAATCATTTCTTCAGACCTGCGGCGGGACGCAACGCCCCGGGCTGACAGTATTTTTTGCAGTCGTTCCCGCATACAGCCTCCAACCTAATGTTCCAATAGCCTCCGCCAGAAGCCCTTCTGTTCTGTGGCGTTTTGTTCCACGGTGCTGCCATACACCACAGGAACCTTTCCAATGGCGTTGCCGTTAATCAGCACATAGACAAATCCCGCATCCGCGCCCGCAACCGCCGGAGCATAGACAAACCCCGGCCCCGGCAGTACCAGCACAGGCGATTCCTCCTGAGCCAGAGCATAGGAAAAATTCTCCGCCGCCAGTACCTGTACGCAACCACTCTCTCCACCCAACACCGTAAGCGTGCCGACACACTGCCCTGCCTGAACGATTTGCCTGTTCTGGTAACGAGTAAAGCCTTCGTTCAAAAGCTGGCAATGGTCGTTCCAGTCATCGGGGGCGTCGATGGTCACACCGATGATTCTCCTTCCCTGCCGGGTGGCGCTGGACACCAGAATGCGGCCCGCGGCTTTTGTAAAGCCGGTCTTGACCCCGTCGGCACCCTCCAGCTTCCAAAGGAGCTTATTGTGGTTCGTCAGGCAGCGCTCCCCGACTTTTACACTTTTCGCGGACACCGTCTTATAAAAAATGGGGTTTTTCATGGCATACGCGGCAAGAACCGCCAGATCCCGGGCGGTGGAATAGTGGCCGGGACTGTCCAGACCATTGGGGTTTTCAAAGTGCGTTCCGGTAAGGCCCAGAATTCTGGCCTTATCGTTCATCAGCTCCGCGAAGCCCTCCACCGTGCCGCCGCAATAGATAGCCAGCGCAACCGCGGCATCGTTTCCGGAGGACAGCATCAGACCGTACAGCAGCTCCTGAAGCGTCAGCACTTCTCCCTCCTTCAGGTACATGGAGGAGCCCTCGATGCCCACGGCTTCCTTGGGGATGCGCATTCTGTCCAGTACATTGCACTGCTCGCAGATGATCAGCGCGGTCATGATTTTGGTGGTGCTGGCGATCAGACTGCGCTGGTCTTCATTACGCGAAAACAACTCCCGTCCGCTGACAGCATCCAATACATAGGCCCGGCGCGCGGAAACCGCTTCTGTTTTTACAGGAATCAGCAGAGCGACGGCCATCCACGCGGCCGCCGCTCCGGCGAAGAATCGTTTCATGTATCTCACCCGGGACTAGTCTGCCCGGATGAATGGTGGATTATTCTCCCGTTTTTCCCGCTTTTTTGCTGTCCAGCAGAGCGTTCAGTTTCTCCAGCGTGTCGGGCACCATTTCCACAATCCGGTCTGCCGTAGAGCTGGCGGGCACAGGTACGGGCATCATGCGGACATTGCCGTCCTGAATGATCAGGAAGCACAGCGGCGTTACCTTCACACCACCGCCGACACCGCCGCCAAAGGGGTTTTCCCCGCCCTTACTGTTCGCAAAATCCGTTCCGCCGCCGCCGAAACCAACGCTGACCTTGCTCACGGGGATCAGGGTCACACCGTCCGGGGTATGGATTGGCTCACCGACTACGGAATTGACATCCACCATCTCGCGAATTTTCTGGATGGTGCTCTCCAGCATATTGGGAAGCTTTTCACTCATTATCGCCACCGCCTTTTCTTTTCATGGATAAAAATACAAATAATGCACGAATGCCGTAAACGACAGCAAGCGTCAGCAGCCTGCCCAGGGTAATGGTTATGTCCATATGGGCAATCACGCTGATTTCTTCAGCCGCAAAGTCACATTCTACCTGAATATCCCTTTTTTTGATGACAAAAAGCCGTTCCAGCTGGGGCATCATATTGCCAACAGCCGCCCAAACCCTGCCATAATTCACAGCCAGATCGCAGGGATCGTCCCCTGCCAGAACCAGCCGCAGATAGAGATTATCCACACGCAGCTTCCGGCGGAAATCACCCAGAAATTTCAGTCCCAGCCTGACGAGAGGAAGAAAGCGGGTAAGGCTTCCGCCTTTTTCCTTCGGCTCAGAGGTTGGTTTGGGGGGCTGAGGGGGCCTGTCACCAGAATCCGTTGTTTCCTGTTTTTTCTCCGTTTTCTTCTTTTTTGGCTCTGTCTTCTGCTTTTTGGGCTTCTTTTTTCTGGGAAACACCGTAATTTTCAGCGGGCCTACAATGACCCGCAGCAGAAAACCCGCGTCATTGTAACGAATGCGGACCCCCAGCGGAAGGATCGCCAGTGCCAGCAGAACCGCGGCCGCAATCCAAACGCCCATCAGCCTTCCTCCCCGCTCGGCTGCTCCTGGGGCAGCTCAATCGGTTCGCCAAAGTTGATTTTTTCAATGGGCGGAAGCTCCTCCAAGGAGGATAAGCCAAAGGTTCTCAGGAAATCCGGGGTGGTCCGGTACTGAATGGGCCTGCCGGGTACATTCAAACGTCCGGCCTCTTCAATCAGTTTTTTATTCAGCAGAGCCGCCACGGAATAGGCGCTGTCAACACCGCGAATCTGCTCCACCAT
>JALFXH010000055.1 GCA_022786965.1 Clostridiales bacterium | reverse complement strand
GACGAATACATAGACTTTTACAATACAAGGCGGCTTCAAGCTAAGTTAAAGGGCCTGGCTCCCCTTGCTTACAGGAACCAGACCCTCGTGGCGTAATTTTTCTTTTTTTACCTGTCTACTTGACAGGGGGCGGTTCATTTGTCAAAGCCGCCGTAAAGTTAATATGGGCGTGTCAATACGGCTACTGAACGACGGCTTTTTTTCTTTTGCCGTCGTCCGGCAGCATTATATTGATTGGGTTTACTCCATCCGCAACCGTTCCACTACGGTGCGTTTTGCCATCTCATGGCCGGTGATAACAGGAATACCAGCCCCAATCAAGGCAAAGAGAGGGATGATGAACAGGAAGGGTGTGAGGTTCAGATGGTAGGTAAAGAACCAGAATAGTCCTTCCACCGCCTGGAAGGTGACCGGCCCCAACGTCAGCGTCAAAATCAGAGCCAGCCCGGCCGCCCCCAGAGCGTACAGCAATCCCTCCCAGATCAGCATGGCGCGCAGTTGCCGTCCGGTCATGCCCACGGCCTGGAGCACCGCCAGTTCCCTCTGACGTGCAATGATGCCAGTCAGGATGGCATTGAAGAAGTTCAGCACACCGACCAACCCAACGATGAAACTGAGCGCACCGCCCAGCAGCAGGAACATGGAGCGCATACTCTCAAATTCCCCAGCATAGGTGGCCTTGCTCTCGTAGTCCAGTTCCGGATTGACGTTCTCCGTATAGTCCGCCAGGAAGGACTCCATAGCCGCGTTTGCTTCATCGGTCGTGTCGAAAGCATAGTACATGATGCTGCCCGTACCGCTGTCTTGAACAAAGGTTTGGTCGTTCAGGATGAACTCATCGCTACCATAGTAGCGGTAGCTGAGGGCGGAGGGCACCGTCACCAGGGCCGCCACAGTATAGTCCACGTCCCGGTATTGTATCGGCCGCTCCACCCAGTTAGCCCCGTCCGGCACATCCTCCAGGGAAGCCCAGACCTCGCCGGTGTCTGGGTCGTAATACTCGCTCTCCTCCACATAGCGGAGGGTGACGGTGTCCCCCAGCCGAGCCCAATGACTGTTCCTGTCTGCGTTTCCATAATCGTCCTCTGAGTATACGGCGGCGATATCCCGGCTGCCCGGCTCGTAGAGGGCGGACAAATCTCCCTCCAGCACCGTCAGGTGGTCCAGGGCAAAATCGCTCATACCGGAGATCTGAACCCCGTCGGCCAGCAGGCCCGCCTCGTTCTTATCAGTCAGGCGTATCAGGTTGTCCATCTCCTCCGGGGTGTAGAAGTTCTGCTTGTTCTGCCGGAACCAGTCTTCGGTGACGTACTCCAGAACAGGAGAGGTCTGGCCGTACACCACGCCGCTGTCCGTGATGCCGCCCTGGGCGTCGATGTCATCAATGACGGACTGGGGCACGGCCTGTTCCGCACTGAACAGGGTGCTGGTCTGGAATTTTCCAGCATTGGCCACAATGAAATCGCTGGCGGTGAAGTTGGACACATACTTGTCCATATCAAAGCCGCCGGCAAAGTTCACCGTCACAGTAAGCAGCACCACCGCCAGTGACAGCGACAGCACCGTCACCACGGTCTTTCCCTTGCTGCGGCCCAGGTTGGCCCAGGCCATCGTGAAGGGACTGACCTTTCGGGCCTTCCGGCCCTTGACACGGGTCTTTTCGCTGCTGCCTTCGGTGTAGCGCACTGCCTCCACCGGGGAGACCCTGGCCGCCATCCGTCCCGGCTTCCGGCAGGAGATCAGCACCGTCAGCAGTGCGAAGGCCGCGGAAACAACAAAGATCCAGGGGCTTACAGAGGTCATTGGCATAATCCCGTTGAGCCGGGCCACAATCACCGGGGTTAGCTGCCCGCCGATCAGCCAGCCGATCACCAGCCCGATGGGGATACCAACAGCAGAGAGGGTCAGGGCTTGCAGACGGATGATCCGCCGCAGTTGCCGGGGGGTGGTGCCGATGGTTTTCAGAAGGCCATAGAACCGGATATCCCCGGCCACCGAGATCTGGAACACATTGTAGATGATGAGATACCCGGTGAAAACGATAAGCAGGATTACCCCGGCAACGGCCATGACCGTCATGGGGTCCACAATGTCGGACATCCGGGCCCCGGTGTAGCCCCAGTTGACGCCGGTATCAATGTAATTGTCCCCAGCGGTCTCGCTCTGGTAGCCGCGGTTTTCCAAAATTTGGTTCAAATCCCGCTCGATATGTCGGGAGCCGCTTTTCAGCATCACGTCCAAATTCCACCGGCCTGTCATGCCGTCATCAGGGCTGTCAGGATCTACGCCCACTTCCGCCAGGATTTCGTTCACCCGGCTTTCGGGAATCAGGACATGGTTCGCCACAATGGCCTCATCGTATTCCCACCAGCCACAGAGGGTGAAGGTTTGAGTGGTTTCGTGTCCATCTACGTCAAAAGTGAGGGTAAACTCGGCCCCGATCTCCGGCTTTATACCCAGCAGTTCCAGTACATGGGTGTCGGTAGCAGCCTGGTCGGTGCCCTCCTGCGGCAAAGAGCCTTCCACCGGGTCACAGTACATCCAGTGGGCCTCGTTGGCGTCGGCAAAGCTCACCTCCACATGAGCTTTATTGAAAGGCGCCTCCCTAGGCATACCCAGGTATCTCCGTTCGCCCCACTGGCCGATGAGAGGATCATCCTTCAGTTCATCAAACTGCGCCTGGGTCATGTACTTAAATCCGCCGTGGGAGAAGCCGCCCACCTGTCGAAAATTGGATTGCTGAAACCCATCGTTGATGGACAAGGCGATGGTGAATAGAGAAGTAAACAGCATCGTTGTCAGGGCGATAGCCACAATGGCAATCAGATTGCGCGTGCGGCTTGCCAGCAGGCTTTTCCACGCCAAATGGCGAACACATTTTCGATTTGAAACTTTCATGGCTCTCCCCCCTTACTGTGTTACAATCCGCCCATCCTCAATGCGGACAATTCGGTCAGAGAGTTGGGCAATTTCTTCGTTGTGTGTAATCATGACCATCGTTTGGGAAAATTTCCGGCCCGTCACCTTCATCAGGCTCAGTACATCTTGGCTGGTACGGCTGTCCAAGTTTCCGGTCGGTTCGTCGGCCAGGAGAATGGCGGGTTTGGTCGCCAAGGCACGGGCGATAGCCACCCGCTGCTGCTGGCCGCCGGAAAGCTGCCCCGGCAGGCTGTTCAACTTCTTTTCCAGCCCCAGGGCGGTGACTACCTCACCTACATAGCGCTCATCTACTTTACCACCATCCAACTGGATGGGCAAAACGATGTTTTCCCGCACCGTCAGCACCGGCACCAGGTTAAAACTTTGAAATACAAAACCAATTTTTCGGCGGCGAAAAATTGTGAGTGCCTCATCCTTCAGGGAGAAGATGTTCTTCCCGTCCACGGTGACGGAGCCGGAAGTGGGCCGGTCCAGGCCCCCCAGCATGTGGAGCAGGGTGGACTTGCCGGAGCCGCTGGTGCCCACGATGGCTACGAACTCCCCGTCCTCCACGCTGAGATTGACACCATCCAGTGCTTTTACCTGCGTATCTCCTTTTCCGTAATATTTCTTTAAGTTTTTGGTTTCTAAAATCGTCATCTTGTATACCTCCACAAAAAAGTCTGCATTGCCTTTTGACAATACAGACTTTACCACATAATTCTTTCCTGACTCTTTCTCAAATCTAACAGAGTTGAAAGATTTGCTGTTCTTCATATCCGATTCAACGCACGAGGCAAATACAGTGAGAAAGTGCTCCCGTTTCCTGGTTTAGAGGATACTTTGATATAACCGCCCTGAAGGGACAGGATTTCCCGTGCCAAATAAAGCCCCAGGCCAAGCCCCTCCGCCGAGTGAGTTGATGCACCACGATAGAAACGATTAAAAATCCCGCCTTGTTCTTCTTCTGGAATACCGGGGCCCGTATCCGTCACGTCCACCCGGCAAAAGGTTTCGAGCATCTGTGCAGATACGGTAACCCTTCCGCCAGCGGGTGTGTACTTTACCGCGTTGTTTACAACATTGCCAAGGGCTTCGCTTGTCCAGCGCGGGTCAAAGGAGGCATCGCCTACAAACGGAAGGTTCTGCAAGGTGATTTTCTTTTTTTCCGCCGCAGGTCTTTCCTGTTCGACAGTCGCCTCTAATAAAGGAGCCACAGGACCCAGTGTGGGAGTTGGAACCACAATACCTGTTTCCAATCTCGAAGCCTTAACCAGAGTCTGAATCAGAAATGATAGTTTCCCCCCCTGTGTTAGCAGCGCCTGGACTTGTTCCCGCTGACGCGGCGACAGATCGCTTTCCGTCAAAAGCGAAGCGTATACAAGTAAATTTGCGATGGGTGTGCGCGTCTGATGGGAAATATCGGAGATCAGTGTTTTCACCGCTTCCTGTTCGGTTTTCATCGTTTTTTGCGTATGAGCAGAGCCGCGCAGGAACCGAGCAAATTTTGTCTCCAGGGCAGACAGTTCTGTTTCATCAAAATGTTCCTCGGTAAAACCACTGGAAATAGACTGTTCCAACATATTATCCAGCCGCTGAACAGTTCTGCGCCGGGCCGTCCATTGCCAGAGCCCAAATAGAAGCCCAATGACAGCGAAAGCCAGCAACACCCAGGTCAAAGCTGTCATTTGCTTACCTCCCAAGTGTAGCCAACTCCATACACGGTTCTGATAGGGGCATTCCCGAGCTTCCCACGCAGGCGCCGCACCGCCACAGATAAGGCATTTTCATCCACAAACTCGCCGCCGTCCCACACCTTTTCAAGCAGCAATTCTCTTGGTAACGTGCGGCCCCGGTTCTCCACCAGCAGGCGCAACAGGCGCTGTTCTGTCTTGGAAAGGTCGATGATTGTCCCTTCTTTGGAAAACTCCATCCGTGTGAAGTCAAGGATGAAACCGTTCAATTCGATCCGATCCTGCTTTACCGGGACAGAGCGCCGCAGTTGGGCATTTACTCTGGCCCGGAGCACTGCCAAGGAGAAAGGCTTGGTAATATAATCATCTGCCCCAGCTTCCAGACCGGTAACTTCGTCCAGTTCCAAATCATTAGCCGTAAGCAAAATGGCAGGTGTGGAGTTGCCATTCTGTCGCAGTGTTCGCAGCAGTTCCAGCCCACTGCCGTCTGGCAGGTTAATATCCAAAATCAATAAATCAAAAACCATGCCCTGCAAAATATTGATTGCCTGGAGACATGTGCTGCAATGTGTGACGGTGCAACTCGGCGTTTCAAGCGCCATACAAATACCACGCCCCAGCGCTTCATCGTCTTCTAAAAGTAAAATTCGACTCACTTCTGCGCTCTCCCTTCCTTCGTTCTGCCATCGACCGGCTTTACAGCATCTTTAGGAAGCAGCCAAACACCGGCCATTTTCACAGCGCCGGGAATACGCCCATCGACGCAGTAATAGTTGGCTTGACGGGACGAAACGCCCCATTTCTCGCTTGCCTCTTTGAGTGTCATGTAGTCCATGCTTGCACCTCCGACAACATCTACTATTATATTTCATTATCTCGAAGAATACAAGGCGTGAGATATGTCGAAAGCGTAAAAACAAGCAGAGGCCGCAAATAACAGCCTCCGCTTGTAAAAGAGCTATTGATAAATCAGCTCTGTCAGCACAATTTCTTCCGCTTGCGCTTTCAGCGTGTTCATCAGTCCCACCCAGCGCATGGGGTCACGGGCTTTCAGTTCTTCAGTGACGCCCGCCGCCTCCATCATGCGAGGCAGCATGGCGTCCATCCGTTCACGCGCCTCCCGGTCAACCTCCAACAGGTGCAGGTACAGCTTTTCGCTCAAAATCAAGCTGCTGTAAAGGCCGGGCCGGTGTTCCTTCAGGTAGCGTTGCCGCATACGGCCATACTTGCCGATGGGGGCCTCCGGCTGCTCGGAAAGTTTCAGGTCGGGGATGTAGTAATCTCCGCAACGGGTGTAAGTCAATTCGTTCATGTTCGTCCTCCTTTGCACTGTGCTGGTTAAACTGCGGCGCTGGCCGGTAAAGCTGCCTTGCGCGGCTCCTGCTTGGGTAACTGGCTGACGGGGATAAAAACGCCTTTTTCCATATCCTCGGCCCGGATCGCGGCCTTTGCCGCCTCCACCTGGGCCTTGCGCCTGGCGTTATAGCGTTCTTCCCATTCCTTCTGCTTACCGTTTGCCTTGCGGCGTAGGTAGTTCTGGTGAAGCCTGTCCTTGCGTTCCTCCTTCTTCCGCAGTGCTTCCTGTTCCTCCGGGGTCAGGGGAAGCGGCTGCAAGGCGGGCGGGATATACCGGCCCACAAAGTTGAAGTAGATTTCAACCTCCTGCATGGTGTCCTGGCTGCCTTTGCGGGCGCGTTCATGGACAAGGATTTTCTCTACAAACTCGTTGAGCATGGTGTTTGTCAGCGTGTCGAAGTTCTCGTACTTGTCGATTAGGGCTATAAACTTCTCGGCAGATTTCCGGCTCTGCTCGTAGCCGGTAACGGCCTTTTCCAGTTCCGCGATTTCCGTGTTGAGAGCGTCCTGCTCTTTGGCGTACTGTGCGTCCAGGGCCTCATACCGGGCGTCCGGCAGCTTGCCCAGGGCATTGTCCTCATAGATTTTGCAAATCAGCTTTTCCAGTTCCCCGGCCCGCTTTTGGGCGGCGGCCAGCCGTTTCCGCTTCTTGGAGATGTCGGCGGTCTGTTGGGCGGCCTGCGTTTCCTGGACGGTGCGGATAAACTCGGCCCGGTCATTTTTAGAATACTCCGCGATGGCCCGGAGCATATCGGTTATCAGGGTCAGGACGGCCTCGGCCCGGATGCGGTGCTGTGTGCCGCAGAGCGTCCCGCATGGGACTTTGGTGTACTGGCTGCAAGTAAACTGTGGATCGCGCTTTCCGTTGTAGGTGCGGTGAACATACATCTTGCCGCCGCAGTCGGCGCAGTACATCAGGCCGGTCAGGGGATGGGCCTCGCCCCAGCCGTCCGGGTAGCGCCGGACATTCGCCCGGATGCGCTGCACATTGTCAAAGGTTTCCTGGTCGATGATGGCCTCATGGGTATTCTCGAAAATCGTCCACTCGCTTTCGTCAACATAATGGCTTTTCTTGTCCTTGAAGTGCTTGCGGGTCTTGAAATTGATGGTGTGGCCCAGGTATTCCCGCTTTTTCAGGATATTCACAATGGTGGACGATCCCCAGCCGTAGGGGTCTTTGACCGGCTTTGACCTGTTTACGCCTTCGTGAAAGCGTGCCAGATGGACAGCAGGAATTTCAACTTTTGCCTCGGACAGCAGCTTGGAGATTTGATAGGGGCCGTAGCCCTCCATCGTCAGGGAAAAGATGCGGCGTACCACTTCGGCGGCTTCCTCGTCCACAAGCCAGTGTTCCCGCTTTTCGTCCCACAAGTAGCCGTAAATGACGGTGCCGGTCAGGTGCTTGCCGCTCATGCCCTTGGACTTGAACACGGAGCGGATTTTCCGGCTGGTGTCGCGGGCGTAAAACTCGTTCATGATGTTTCGGAATGGGGTAAAATCGTCATCGCCTTTCAGACTGTCCACACCGTCGTTGATGGCGATCAGCCGGACGCCGCGCTGCCGCAAAACCTCCATGACCTGACCGACTTTCAGATAGTCACGCCCCAGGCGGCTCATGTCTTTGATAACAATGGCCTCCACCCGTCCGGCCTCGACTTCCTCCATCATCGCCAGAAAGCCGGGACGGTCAAAGCGGGTTCCCGATACGCCGTCATCGGTGAAGTGTGTGGGGTTCGGCAGCCCGTTCCGGCGGGCAAACTCCTCTAACATCTGCTTTTGATGGCTTATGGAATTACTCTCGCCCTGTAACTCATCGTCGCGGCTCAAACGCTCATACAGTGGGGTGATTTTCTCGTTTCTCATGGCTGTACCTCCTGAAATGAAAATGCTCTAAGTGACTGCTTCACTAACCATGACAAAAACCATGATTAAGAAGTCACTTAGAGCATACCTCTCCCGCTGCCAGCTTGTACTTCTTGTACTGGCGGACAGCGAAATGGTTGGGCTTCTCCGTCTCCAGCGCGTCAAACATCAGGTCCACCGGGTTCTTGAACTCCTCGTCATCCTCCCGGACCTCCATGGCGTTGATGAACTCGATGAGGGTGGAGAAATTCTGTTCCTCCACCGGGGCCTCGTAGTGGATATACCCGATAAGGGCGCAGTACAGCAGCGTCTCCGCCTTGACCCAGAAATCGTCCCCGGCCTTGCCCTCGCC
>JALFXH010000030.1 GCA_022786965.1 Clostridiales bacterium | reverse complement strand
AAGACCTATGACAACTGCTGGGACTTCGTTGCCGAAGGCGAGCACGGCCTGTACATGGACATCGACTCTGAGATCGTCGGCAAGAACTTCCTGTACATGCTGACCCGTGACGACTACGCAGCTTGGATGAAGGAGTCCTTTGAGGCTCTGTCCGCTGACGAGCAGGCATACTTCCAGCCCACCATCACCGAGATGGAAGCGGACGCTGCCGACCTCGGCCTCGGCGCTGACGGCGCTTACGCGCTGGCCTGGATCAAGCTGTGGGTCGAAAGCTACAACGCCCAGACCGACGACGGCCCCATCTGCAACACCCTGGTCGACGCCTCCGCGAAGGATCAGTTCGGCCTTCTGGTCTACTCGAAGCTCCGCTCCGTCGAAGAGTCCAGCTCCGTCTCCGTCAACAACATCAAGGTCGCCGCTTATGAAGACGGCTATCAGGGTATCGGCGGCTACGGCTACTGCCACTACCTGTTTGTCACCGACAACTCCCCGCTGCCCTGGACGGCCTGCGCCTTCATCGCCTACATGACCTGCACCGCCGACGGCTTCTCTGCCTGGGGCAAGGACATGGGCGGCTACTCCTCCAACCCCCTGGTTGCGGAGGCCACCGAGAACACCCGTCACCATCAGACCGGCGGCTATGTGGACGGCGTCAGCGTCTATGAAGCCAAGAACGACCGCGGCTACGATTGGTGGACCACCAACGGCAAGCTGGTTCTGGAAGACCCCGAGTACTGCGCCTCCGTTGCCTTCACCGTGGGCAGCTGGATTGAGATGCTGAGCAAGTACAGCGCGGGCTGATTTTCAGAGTGAGTGTAATCCAGTAACACAATCGGCGCCTCTGGATCTGCCCAACAAGCGATCCGGAGGCGCTTCCCTTTCCCCAAAGGAGGTTCCATGAAAACCACAGCCAAACGCCCCGCCAGCCGGCTCACCATCGGGCTGAACAAGGCCAAGACCTTCTTTTCCAAGCCCTATAACGTGATTCTGCTGCTGATGGGCATTGTCTTCACGATTACCACCATCGCCCCCATCGTGGCCATCATTCAGGACACCCTGAAAATTCACCCCGGCACCATCGACGCCCACCTGACCGGGCGGGTTTCCGGCTATACCATCGTCAACTACATCGACCTGTTCACCAGCCGCATGGCGAAAACCAACCTGTGGACGCCGCTGCTGAATACGATCCTGCTGGCGGTGGGCACCTGCATCGTGTCCATCCTGTTCGGCGGCATCGTGGCGTTCCTCGTCACCCGCACCAACATGGCATGGCGCAAGTACATCAGTTCCATCTTTATTTTCCCCTACATCATGCCCCAGTGGACGTTGGCCGTGGTGTGGCAGAACCTGTTTAACTCCAACGCCGTCACCGGCACCTCCAACGGCCTGCTGGCCGCCCTCTTCGGCATCGAGATGCCCATGTGGTGGTGCAAGGGTTTGTTTCCCAGCATGGTGGTGCTGGGCCTGCACTACGCCCCCTTCGCCTACATCCTCATCGGCGGCATTTTCCGCAACATGGACGCCAACCTTGAGGAGGCTGCCACCATTCTGGACACCCCCAAGTGGAAGACCATGACCCGCATCACCCTGCCCATGGTGAAGCCCGCCATTCTGTCCACCATTCTGCTGGTCTTCGGCAGCGCCATGGGCTCCTATCCCGTGCCCCATTATCTGGGCCTCAGCACCCTGTCTACCAAGTACGTCTCCATGAACTCCAAGTACACCGGCGAAGCCAGTATCCTTGCCATCATCATGATGGTCTTTGGCGTGGCGATTATGCTGCTGAACCAGCTGTCCCTGACCAGCCGGAAGAACTACACCACCGTCACCGGCAAGTCCGGCCAGATCTCCAAGATCAATCTGGGCAAGGCGGGCAAGTATGTCATCGCCCTGATTCTGGTGATTCTGACCTTCTTCACCAGCATTTTCCCCATCGTCTCCTTCGCCTTTGAGACCTTCCTGCCCAACCCCGGCGACTATTCCTTCCTGTACACCGGCGACACCAGCAACCTGACCACCAAGTGGTGGGTCACCAGCGAGAACGTCACCGAGAACGGAATGTACGGCCAGAAGGGCATTCTCCACAACGAGACCATCTGGCACGCCTTCCGGGGCACCATCTTTGTCAGCGTGTGCTGCGCCCTGCTGGCGGGCACCATCGGCACATTGGTAGGCTACGCGGTGTCCAAGAACCGGCGAAGTAAATGGGCGAATTATGTAAACTCCATGGCCTTCCTGCCCTACCTGATGCCCTCGCTGGCCGTGGGCGCGGCCTTCTTTATTCTCTTCTCAACGGAGAAGCTGAACCTGTTCAATACCTACACCCTGCTGATCATCGTGGGCACCATCAAGTACATCCCCTTCGCCAGCCGCAGCTCCCTGAACTCCATGCTCCAGCTGTCCGGCGAAATCGAGGAAGCCGCCATCATTCAGGACATTCCCTGGATCAAGCGCATGACCCGCATCATCATTCCCATCCAGAAGTCCTCCATCATCAGCGGCTACCTGCTGCCCTTCATGACCTGCCTGCGGGAGCTGAGCCTGTTCATGCTGCTGTGCGTACAGGGCTTCATCCTGTCCACCACCCTGGACTACTTCGATGAGATGGGCCTGTATGCCTTCTCCAGCGGCATCAACCTGATCCTCATCATCACCATTCTGGTGTGCAACACCATTGTCAACAAAGTCACCGGCGCAAGCCTGGATAAAGGAATCGGAGGTTAAATCATGCCTGAAATCAGATTAGAGCATATCACCAAGCGCTGGGGCAAATTCTATGGCGTGGATGACCTGAATCTGGTCATTGAGAACAACGCGTTTGTGACCCTGCTGGGCCCCTCCGGCTGCGGCAAGACCACCACATTGCGGATGATCGCCGGACTGGAAACCCCCACCAGCGGCCGCATCACCATCGGCGATACGGTGGTATTCGACAGCGAGCTGGGCATCAACATCCCCGCCAACAAGCGGAAGGTGGGCTTCCTGTTCCAGAACTACGCCCTGTGGCCCAACATGACGGTGTACGAGAACATCTCCTTCGGCCTGTCCAACATCAAGGAGGAAATGCCGAAAGTCAACTTCGAGGCAAAAAACGCCGCCCGTCTGGCCCAGATTCTGAAAAATCCCCAGGACGTGGCAAAAACCCTGGAGGAGTGCCGGGATAAGAAGGGCAAGCTGGATGAGAAGAAAGCCATCATCAAGCTCATCGACACCTACACCATCTCCCAGTACACCGCGAAAAAGCTCTTCTCCTACCACCTGGAACAGGGCAAGGACGTGTCCGCCGAGGTCAAGGCTCTGGAAGCCAAGGTGGAAGCCGCCCGGAAGGCTCAGCCCTTCAACGAGAGCTTTGAACTTTTGAAGGACGGCAAGGTGGAGACCTCGGTGCGGAAGCTGACCAAGGAGGAAATCGACCTGTCCGTGCGCCGGGTGTCCCGGATTGTGAAAATCAGTATGTTCATGGACCGCTACCCCGCGGAGCTGTCCGGCGGCCAGCAGCAGCGTGTGGCCATCGCCCGGACCCTGGCCCCCGAACCCAGCGTGCTGTTCATGGACGAGCCTCTGTCCAATCTGGACGCCAAGCTCCGTCTGGAAATGCGCTACGAATTGCAGCGGCTCCATGTGGAGACCGGCTCCACCTTCGTCTACGTCACCCACGACCAGATGGAGGCCATGACCCTGGCAACGCAAATCTGCCTGATCAACAACGGCGTTTTGCAGCAGTACGCGGCGCCGCTGGAGGTCTACAACCACCCCGAAAACCTGTTCGTGGCAGACTTCGTGGGCAACCCCTCCATCAACTTTGTGGAGGCCAAGGCCCGGCAGAATCCGGACTTCACCATCGACATGACGGTGCTGGGGGATCATAAGGCGGTCTTCACCCCCGACAAGCCTATGCAGCTGTCCCAGTGGTTCCGCCGGCGGGATGAGGAGCTGGAAGCTCAGGCTCAGGCCCTGAAGGCCCGGGCAGGGGAGAGCGGTTATGTGGAAAAGAGCAACAAGGATGAGACCTTCTGCTACCACATCGCCCGGGTCAACGACGAGGACGACGGCATCCACGAGGAGCCGGTGCTTACTCAGGAGGATCTGGTGCTGGGCATCCGCCCGGAGTTCCTGTCCATCACCGGCGGCGGCAATGTGGAATGCGAAATCTACGGCGCCATGCCCACCGGCATGGAGTCCACCGTCAAGGTGCGCGTGGGAGAGTACCTGCTCACCGGCGTGGTCTTCGGCAGCACTCTGTTCACCATCGGCAGCAAGGCGCCGCTGGAAATCACCGGCAGCAATGTGATGCTCTTTGACCGCAGCAGCGGACGGCGCATCACCTCCGGCACTCTGAAGCTATTGTGATCCGGGGACTGCTTTTCGATCTGGACGGGGTGCTGGTGAACACCAACCCCCTCCATGCCCGGGCGTGGCAGGAGCTGGCGGAGGAATTGGGCATCCCCTTCACGTCCGAAGATCACCAGGCCTTTCTGGGCATCAGCCGGGACCGGTGTCTGGAAATGCTTCTTCAAAAAGGAAACCGAACCTGTACTCCCGGGGAAAAGCAGCAGCTCTGCGCCCGGAAGAACCACCGTTACCGGGAACTCATCGGCGGTCTGACCCCGGCGGCGCTGCTGCCGGGTGTGCCGGAGTTCCTGAGGGCGGCCCGGGAGGAAGGATACCGGGCCGCCCTGGGCAGCGTCAGCAAAAACGCGGGGTTTATCCTGGAAAAGCTGGAAATTGCGGCATTTTTTGACGCTGTCATCGATGGTACGAAGATTGTAAACGGCAAGCCCCACCCGGAGGTGTTCCTGAAAGGGGCGGAGGCTCTGGGGCTCCCGCCGGAGCAGTGCCTGGTCTTCGAGGACTCCGTCGCGGGAATCCAGGCGGCCCACCGGGGCGGCATGAAAGCCATCGGCATCGGAACGGCCCGGCAGCTCCCGGCGGCGGAGCTGACCATCCCCGGCTTCGCGGGCATCACCCCGTCGGCCCTTATGGCCCTGCTCTGAAAGAGTTCGTAGTACCCACTATGCGATGATGGCATTCTGAGCGGAGTCAAAGATCACAAGGAAACGGACTTCCATGATTTCCAATGACAGTATTGCAATGGAACGAAAAGGTTTTATAGAAAATCGACCGCGGCTGGACGATGGGGAAAAGCTCCGTCATCCAGCCGCGGTTGATTGCTTCAGCGTTTCTAAAATTACATGGACCCCTCCCGGCGGAGAACCACCAGAACGGTTTGCAGGAGAATGCGCAGGTCCAGACCCATGCTCCACTCGCGAATGTACTTTTTGTCCAGCTCCACCACTTTTTCAAAATCGGTGATTTTGCTCCGGCCGCTGACCTGCCACATTCCGGTGATGCCGGGCTTGGCCGCCAGCCGGGCGCGGTGGTGCAGCTCATATTTGTCCCATTCATCCACCGTTGGGGGCCGGGTGCCGACTAAGGACAGATCGCCCTTGAGGACGTTCCAGAACTGGGGGAACTCATCCAGACTCCAGTCCCGGATAAAGTTGCCGATGCCCTTTTTCACGGTGCCGTCAGGGAGCTTCCGGCTGCCGATGATCCGGGGGTCAAAGTCCAGCTTGAACATCAGTCCGCCGCCTACCCGGTTTTCGGCCATCAGCTCCGCCTTGCGGGCCTCGGCATCCAGGTACATGGAGCGGAATTTGTACATCTTGAAGAGCTTGCCGTTCTTGCCCACCCGGGTCTGGGAGAAGAAGATGGGGCCGGGAGACTGAATGTAGATCATAGGCCCGATAAACAGGGTCAGCACCGCTGTGATCAGGCATCCCACCAGGCCGCCCACAATGTCCATGCTCCGTTTCAGCAGCAGCTGGGCCGGGGTAGCCATGTTCATACCGATGGTCAACACCGTCTTGCCGGCGATTTTTTCCACTTCCTGCCGCTGCCAGCCCAGCTCAGCCAGGCCCTCCATTTCCATATGCACCACGATGCCCATTTCGGCCAGTTTCCCAACCAGATCGTCGGGAGCCATGTAGCCCTCCGGGAAGGAGAGCACCACCTCATCCACCCACTCCCTGCAAAGGAACTGCAGGACGGTGACGGCGTTGCTGGTAACATTGACGCCCACGATTTCCGAGCCGACCTCGTCAGCATCCATAAGGCACAGGCCGGAAATACGGTACTGGGTGACCTCCCGGGCCTGGTAGCGCCCCACGACCTCCGCGGCCCGGTCTTTTGTGGTAATGATGTAGATGGCAGACTTGTTCTTTTCCGGTGTCCGCTTCAGGAAGGATTTCCACAGCTGCCGGGCCGCGTAGGCCAGCACGAAATAGTAGCACCCGAAGAAGCCGATCATCAGCCGGGAGTAGGTTTCGCTGTCCTTCACCAGGAACAGGTACATCATGCACAGCAGCAGTACAAGAGCCACATGCTTGGCCGTAACGGCCAGCTCCCGGTAGTAGCCCCGGTACATGACGCCCCGGGTGGTGCCGCCGATGATCATCACCGCGAAATCCAGCAGCAGCAGAATCAGCGCCAGACTGACGTAGATATCCTTATTCCGGATATGAATGTCGTATCTGGTCAAATAGGCCAGGATAAAAGCCAGCAGCAGCATCAGAAGATCGATGACGATAAAGTCCAGATGCCGCATCCAGTCCTGGGTTTTTTCTTTATACATTCTCTCGTACCCCTTCCCCATTCAATTTCTGCCTTCGCCACTGGTTCATGTAGCCGAGGCAAAGCAGAAACAGGAAGTCAAAGTAGTGAAATTGCCCGCTGACGGTAAACAGGTACGGCTCCAGCATGGCGCAGCCCATGAGACACAGCACCACCATGGCAACGCAGGAGTGCATCAGATCGTCATTTCGCCACAGCAGCACCACTCCGTTCCACACCGTCAGTCCGGTAAGCGCCAGTGCGGCCAGCAGGCCGGGTATGCCCAGCTGAAACAGGGCCTGCAGCCAGGCGTTGTGGGCGTGGAGGGTGTCCATGCGCGTCCAGTAGGGGGAGATGATATCTCCGGCGTGCTCCGTTCCGGTCAGCAGAATTTTGGGATGATCCCGCAGTGCCTGCATCGCGGCGGCCCAGATCTCCGTGCGGCCATTGAGGGTCTTCATGGAGCCGGCAAAGGTGCCCTGACCGTTTTGGGTTTTCAGTTGGCCGTTTTTGTCCAGCTCCACACCAACTTCCTCACCCGTGAGCTGTGCCTGCTGGACCTGCTGCGTCAGGCGCTGGGTATTCCAGGCGTAGACCCAGCGGGATACGCAGAACAGCAGCACCATGACGGCTGCCGCGGCCGCCAGAGCCAGAAGGATTCGCTTTCGCTCCGGCTTTCGCAGCAGGCAGAAGACGATACCGCCCATAAGGGCGCAGGTCAGGACGATGGTTGCGCGGCTGTTGGTCAGGCAGAGGGCCCAGAATTCCAGCGCCGACAGGCACAGAAGCGGCAGCTTAAGCTTCTTCACGTTCAGGGCGCACCCCAGGGTCAGACCGATGCTGATCATGAGAACGGTGGCGCAGATATTGGGATGTCCCATGGTGCCGAACCGGGGACCGTCCCAGAAAACGTAACCCTCCAGAAAACCGGGAAGATGCCGTGTTACCAGCAGCACCGCGTAAAGGCTGAAGACCGCGCCTGTCAGCACGAAAACCGCCGCCAAGGCCTTCAGCCCCCAGCGCCTATCCCCGGATGCCGACGCGAAGGGCAGACACAGCAGGTAGGCGCAGACGAAAGCCCCCGGGTCCTGATTGACCCCTTCCAGCCGCAGATGAACGCCCCGCAGTACATAGAACCAGACCACGATCACCAGTCCCAGCAGGAAAAACCACTTGCTTTGGCGCAGATACTTCCGGCAGAGGGATGCCGCCAGGAACAAAATACTGATGTCCACCAGCTTCCATTCCAGGAAGAGGTAGACCAAGCCGTCCGCGGCCTCCCCCGGCAGAAAGAACAGCAGCTCCACGGCGATGACCACCAGCAGACAAATCCGCTGTACCGCGGCGGCAATGGCATCCACCCGCCGGTTCACCGTCAGATTGTTCCAGCTTACCATTTCATCACGCATCCTTTTCCTTACGCCACAGGCACAGGTAGCCCAGGCACATCAAAAACAGAAAATCCAGATAAAAGTAGCTCACATCCGCTACAAACAGGTAGGGCTCCAGCATGGCACAGCCCAGCAGGCACAGGGTCAGCAGGGCGATGCAGCTCTTCCACAGATCCGTATTGCGCCACAGCACCACCAGCGCGCTCCAGACCGCCAGAACGGTGATCACCAGCGCGGCAGCAAGGCCGGGCAGGCCCATGCGATACAGAGCCTCCAGCCAGGAATTGTGGGTGTGGTAGAGGGGCGAGGCTATATAGCGGGATAGAATCATTTCCACATATTCCGTGCCAATGAACTTGATGCGGGGATTCTCCCCCAGCGCGGCCAGAGCGTATTTCCAAATATAGGTTCTGCCGTTGAGGGTTTTCAAATCACCGGACAGGGTGCCCTGGTATTCATTGGCCACCAGGACCGGCGGCACGGCGCTGTCCTCCGAGGCCGGGGGCTTCGGCGCCTCTGCTTCCACGGCGGAGACGCTTTGGGTGTACTGCCGCAGCAGCCGGTCCTGATTCCAGCCGTATATGGCCCGGGAAGCGCCGAAAGCCGCCGCCATCACCACCACAGCCGCAAGAAGCGCCAGGGCGGCACGTTTCCAGCCCCGGCCCCGGATGACGCAGCAAGCAATGCCGCCCAGCAGCAGGCAGGTCAGAATGATGGTGGTTCTGCCGTTGGTGAGAGACAGGGCGAAAAATTGCACAAGCATCAGAACTGATAGTCCGATTTTCACCCAGAGCTTCCGGCTTTTCAGGGCAAGACCGGCGCAGAAGACCATGCTGATCATCAGCAGCGTGGCGCAGATGTTGGGATGACCCATGGCAAAGAGCCGGCTGCCGTCCCAGTATAGATAATTACTGAGATACGCCGGTACGGCGTTCAGAAGCAGCAGCGCGGTGTAAATCGTCAGCACCGCTCCCACCGTCAAAAACAGGCCGGCCATCCATTTAAGACCAATTTGCGCTTTCTCGTCCCGGGTGGCGGCGGCGAAGGGGAAGCACAGGCCGTAGGCGCAGACGAAGGTGCCAATCTGCTTGGCTTCCGATTCCAGCACCAGATGGAGCACCTGAATCAGGAAAAACAGAGCAATCATGGCAAGCCCGGCGTACAGTTGCCAGCGGTTATCCCCCTCCCGGCACAGGGAGATGCCCAGAAAAACCATGGCAGGAAGCGTTATCCAGCGCTCCACCAGCAGGTAGGCAAGGCCGGACGCCCGGTCCTCCAGCAGAAAAAACACCAGCGTGATCAGCAGCACCGCCAGCAGACAGAAAAACTGAACCCGCCGGGCGCGGCATTCACTTTGATTCCTCGCAAATTCCATAGTATCCTCCCGGAGCCGCCAAAAAACGGCAGACTATCTCTTATAATTGCCTATCATACCACAACCCGACCCTGTTTGCAACCACAGCGGGGAGATTCCAGAAAAATGCAGGAAGCGGCGGGAAGAAGTGTGGAGTTTGGAGTGTGAAGTGGTGGTATCGCCTTCGGCGATGATTAAGCGGCGAGTCGCCGCTGACAATGCGTTTACAAACGCTGGCGGTTATCCTTCATCCTTTGGGCCCCTCGACCGGCGGCCAGTGGCCGTTGACGATACGTTACGAACCCTGGTGGTGGTCGTACATCCTTTGGGCCCCTCGACCGGAAGTGCTTAGGAAGATAAAGGAGAATATCACTGATAACCGCAAGCATATTGTAGGGGAGGGTCACTGACCCTCCCTTCCGCGAAGCGGCTGTTTCCGTATGCGGCTGACGCCGAAGGGCGGGTCAGTGACCCGCCCCTACAGATAATTAGGAATAGTAGAACATATCTGCGTTACATTGTAGGGCGGGGCTTGCTCCCGCCGCCGTTACCCATAGCGGCTTCGCCGATGGCGGGGGCAAGCCCCCGCCCTACAGTGGCGTTTCTTAATCACCTAAAGAACAATTACTTAACAAACAGTACACAAAAACGATACCGAGCACGCCCAATAGTGTAACGACTATCTCCTGCGTTCGTAACGCATTGGCTGTCCGCACTGCGGACAAAACCGGCAGCCCGAAGGCTGCCGGTTTGACTTTGGAGAAATTCGATTAGGCGATGGTGGTGTACATGAAGTACTTGAAGCCCAGGGGGTTGGAGAAGAAGCCCTGAACGGAGGAGTCGATCATGTACAGGTCGGTGTAGAAGTACAGAGGCACGATGCAGCCGGTGCTCATCAGCAGATCCTCGGCGCGGTGCATCAGCTCATAACGGGTAGCGGTGTCGGTGCAGGTCTTGACCAGGCCGATGATCACGTCATAGGTCTCAGCCCAGGTGCCGTCAACCACGTTGACATCATAGCCCAGATCGGTCAGATCCAGAGAGTAGGCCTTCACGTCCTTGTGCGCGCCCTTGCCGAACTGCGCGTCGTTGTTGCCGGAGCCGGTGACCCACATATCCAGGAAGGAGATGGGATCGTTGTAGTCAGCCAGCCAGCCGTTACGGGCAACGGAGTAGTCGCCGTTCTTACGGGTGTTCAGGAAGGTGTTCCACTCCTGGTTCTCCAGGTTCATGGTGATGCCCACGGCAGCCAGAGCGGAGGACAGGTACTCGCCGATGGCCTTGTGGCCCTCAGAGGTGTTGTACAGGTAGGTCAGAGTGGGGAAGTCGGTGAACATACCGGTGGACTCGTCGTAGGTGTAGTACTTCTTCAGAGTCTCGATAGCGGTCTCGTAGTTAGCCTCGTAAGCGTCCTCGGACACATCGTAGTAGCCGTCAAAGCCATCGTTGTGACCGGCGTTCTTGTAGAACTGGGAGCCGTCGGCATCGGTCATACCCATGGCGACGAAGGAGGAAGCGGGAACCTGACCGCCCTGAGCGATCTCCTCAACAATGTAGTTACGGTCGTACAGCAGAGTGATGGCGTTGCGGATCTCAGCCTTGGCAGCCTCAGCCTCAGCACCGGTCAGGGTGCTGCCGGCGGGCAGAATCTTCTCGTTGATGTTCCAGCAGACGTAGTAGGTGCCGATCTGGCCAGCGACCTTGAACTCATCGGGATAATCGGTCTTCAGAGCGGGGATTTCGTTGGTGGGCACGTCGTCGATCAGCAGCCACTCACCGTTCTTGAAGTTGGACAGCATGTTGTTGGCGTCATCGGACAGGTAGAAGTTGATCTCCTTCATGGTGATGTTCTCAGCATTCCAGTAGTTCTCGTTCTTGGTCAGGGTGATGATGGAGTTGTGGGTCCAGCCGGTCATGGTGTAGGCGCCGTTGGAGATATAGGTGGAAGGATCGGTAGCCCAGCCCTCGTTGGCGACCACGTCCTCACGGACGGGGAAGTAGGTGGGGAAGGACATCAGCTCGTTCCAGTAGGCAACGGCGTTGTTCAGGGTGACCACCAGAGTCTTGTCGTCGGTAGCCTCAACAGCCAGCTCGTCGGGATAGCCCTTGATGACCTCGAACATGTAGCCGTAGTCAGCGCCCAGAGCGGTGGAAGCGGCGCGCTTCCAGGCAAAGGCGAAGTCGCCGGCGGTCAGATCCTGACCATCGGACCACTTCAGGCCGTCACGCAGGGTGTAGGTGTAGGTGACGGTGCCGTCCTCGTTCTCAACGCCATCCACCAGCTCAGTGGCGCAGTCTGCCATGATGACCAAGTTGCCGTTGGCATCCAGGTCCCACTTGGCCAGACCCGCGAACAGGTGAGAGCACATAGTGCCGCCGTCCACGGCGGAGTTCAGAGCGGGGTCGATGGTATCAGGCTCGGAAGCGATACACACGTTCAGCTTGTCAGCGGAGACAGCAGCGGGAGCGGCGGTCTCGCCAGCGGCGGGGGTGTCAGCAGCGGGAGCCTGAGTAGCGGCAGGGGCGGAGGAACCGCCGCAGGCAGCCAGGGACAGGACCATGACCAGTGCCAGCACCATGCAAATGAGTTTCTTCATTGCTTTTTCATTTCCTTTCACATAGTAATAAATTTATTTCAGACCCGCCGCCCGTTTCTCCATCGGGCAGCGGATTTGAAGCCTGAGAAAAATAGCCCGGATGGGCAAAACCATCAGACCTTATCCAGATTATGGCAGGCCACATAGTGGCCGCCGCCCACGTCCTTGAATTCGGGCATACTCTGGGCGCAGACCTCGCTGGCGTAGGGGCAGCGGGTCCGGAAGGGACAGCCGGAGGGGGCGTTCAGAGGGCTGGGGATGTCGCCGGTGAGCACGATTCGCTGATTCTCCCGGGCCATCTTGGGGTCGGGCAGAGGCACCGCGGACATAAGGCTGCGGGTATAGGGGTGCAGGGGGTGGTCGTAGATTTCCCGGGCGTCCGCCAGCTCCACCATTTTACCAAGGTACATCACGGCGATTCTGTCGGAAATGTGCCGCACCACCAGCAAATCATGGGCAATGAACAGGTAGGTCAGGCCCATCTTGTCCTGCAATTCATCAAACATATTGATGACCTGGGCCTGAATGGACACGTCCAGGGCGGACACCGGCTCGTCACAGACCACGAACTGGGGCTTCATGGCCAGCGCCCGGGCGATGCCGATCCGCTGACGCTGACCGCCGGAGAACTCGTGGGCGTAGCGGTTGGCGTGCTCGGAGTTCAGACCCACCTGGCTCATCAGCTCCAGAATCCGCTCCTTGCGCTCTTTTTCACTGCCGTACATCTTGTGCACGTCCAGCGGCTCGCCAATGATGTCGGCCACGGTCATACGGGGGTTCAGAGAGGAATAGGGGTCCTGGAAAACCATGGCGGTCTTCTGCCGGTACTCGGCAATGTCCTTTTTGGTAACGATCTGCTTGCCGTCGAACCAGATTTCGCCGTCCGTAGGCTTGTACAGGTGCAGCAGGGTGCGGCCCACGGTGGTTTTGCCGCAGCCGGACTCACCGACCAGGCCCAGGGTCTCGCCCTGGCGGATGGAGAAGGACACATCGTCCACAGCCTTCAGGGGCTTGGAGGAGAACATACCGGTATTGATATTGAAATACTCTTTCAGGTGCTTGACTTCCACCAGCATATCCTGACTCATTGGTTGTTCCCTCCTTCCTTCATTTTGGCGTCCCGGACGTTGACCCAGCAGGCGGCCTGATGGTCGTCGTTGATCTGCATCCGCTCGCAGCGCTGCCGCAGGCAGATCTTCATGGCCGCGTCGCACCGGGGGGCGAAGGGACAGCCGGCGGGCATATTCAATAGGTCAATGGGGGTGCCGGTGATGGGCTGCAGCTTCTGACCGTCACTTTCCAGGGTGGGAATGGAGCGGAGCAGGCCCTTGGTGTATTCGTGCTTAGGGTTGTAGAAAATTTCATCGGCGGTGCCCTGCTCGCAGATGGAGCCGGCGTACATGACGATGACCTCGTCGCACAGCTGGGCCACCACGCCCAGATCGTGGGTGATCATGATGATGGCCATGCCCAGCTCCTTCTGGAGACTCTGCATCAGCTCCAGAATCTGGGCCTGAATGGTCACGTCCAGAGCGGTGGTAGGTTCGTCGGCAATCAGAATGTCGGGCTCGCAGGCCAGGGCCATGGCGATCATAACTCTCTGACGCATACCGCCGGAAAACTCAAAGGGATACTGCTTCATCCGCTTTTCCGGCTCGTTGACGTTGACCAGCCGCAGCATTTCCACGGCCCGGTCCCAAGCCTGCTGCTTATTGCGGCCGGTGTGCAGGGTAATCGCCTCCATCAGCTGGTGGCCGATGGTGTAGGTGGGGTTCAGGGAGGTCATGGGGTCCTGGAAGATAATGGAGATCTTGTTGCCCCGGATATTTTTCATGCCGTCCTCGCCGATGCCCACCAGCTCCTGCCCGTCGAATTTCACGGAGCCGGAGACGATTTTGCCGGTTTTTTCCAAAATCTGCATGATGGAGTAGGCGGTGACGGACTTACCGGAGCCGGATTCGCCCACGATGCCCAGCACCTTGCCCCGCTCCAGATTAAAGGACACGCCGTTGACCGCTTTGACCTCGCCCGCAGGGGTGTAGAAGGAGGTATGCAGGTCTTTAACTTCGAGAAGTGCCATAATTTCTACACTCCTTTCTCAAGATTTCAGCTTGGGGTCAAAGGCGTCCCGCAGGCCGTCGCCGAACAGGTTCAGGGACAGCACAATCAGCGAAATGGTGATGGCGGGAATGACCATACGGTAGGGATAGCTGCTCAGGCCGTTCAGCGCCTCGGAGGCCAGGCTGCCCAGAGAGGGCATGGGGGCGTTGACGCCCAGACCCAGATAGGACAGGAAGCTCTCGGTGAAGATGGCGCTGGGAATCTGCAGAGCGGTGGAGATGATGATGACGCTGATGCAGTTGGGGATCAGGTGCTTGGTGATGATCCAGCCGGCCTTGGCGCCGGTGGAGCGGGCGGCCAGCACATACTCCTGCTCCTTAAGGGACAGGATCTGGCCCCGGATCTGCCGGGCCATGCTGACCCAGTAAAGCAGGGCGAAGACGATGAACAGGGAAATCATGTTGCTGCCCAGCTTGTTGAGCACGGGATTGTTGTCGATGATCGGGCCCAGAGCCACCTTCATGACGGAGGCCAGCAGAATGATCATCAGGGTATCGGGCAGGGAGTAGATGATGTCCACCAATCGCATGATGAGCATATCCACCTTGCCGCCGCAGTAGCCCGCTATGGAGCCCATGGTGATGCCGATAACCAGCACGATGAGGCTGGCAAAGAAGCCTACGCCCAGGGACACCCGGGTGCCGTAGACCACGCGGATGAAGTAGTCCCGTCCGGCGGAGTCGGTACCGAAGACATGGGGGAACACCTTTTCACCCGCCTCGATGCGCTTCAACTCGGTCTTGCCGTACTGGAAGGGGGCCAGGTTGTTGAAGGAGGCGTCCACAGGCTTGCCGGGGCGGACGCCCAGCATGGTGTCGTAGGAATAGGGCCAGAAGAAGGGGATGATGATGGCGGCCAGAGTGATCACAATAATAATGATCATGCTGACGGTGGCGACCTTGTTGCGCAGCAGCCGCTTCATGCCGTCCTTGAAGAAGGTGGTAGAGGGGCGCATCTGCACCATATATTCTTTTTCCGCGTCGGTTGCGGGCAGGAAGTCCTCCAAATCCACCTGGAGGCTCAGGGGGTTTTTCTTCATTTCGCGTTTTCTCCTTTACTCCAGATTGATTCTGGGGTCAACCAGCTTGTACAGAATGTCGCTGACCAGATTCATGATGACGATGAGGGTAGCCAACACGATGGTGGTGCCCATGATCAGGGGGTAGTCACGGCCGGTGATGGAGCTGACGAAGGCTCTGCCGATGCCGGGCACCGCGAAAACCTGCTCAATAACCAGAGAACCGGTGACAATGTAGGCCAGCATGGGACCGACGTAGGTGATGACGGGAATCAGGGAGTTTTTCAGCGCGTGGCCGAAGACGATTTTCAGGGGGGGCACGCCCTTGGCCCGGGCGGTGCGGATATAGTCCTGGCCCAGCACGTCCAGCATGGAGCTGCGGGTCAGACGGGTGATGTTGGCCATGGGGGACAGGGACAGGGCGATGATGGGCAGAACCAGACCCTTGGCGGTCTCGCCGTTGGCGGGGAACCAGCCCAGCTTGACGGACAAAATCAGCACCATCAAAGAACCAATAATGAAGGACGGCATGGAGATGAAGGCGGTGGTCAGCACCATGATGACCTTATCGGCAAAGCCGTTGCGCCGCAGGGCAGCCACGGCGCCCAGCACCACGCCGAAGACCAGCGCGATACCAGCCGCGATAACGCCCAGCTTGGCGGAGGTGCGCAGACCATCGGTAATCACGTCGATGACCATGCGGCCCCGGAGCTTGATGGAGGGGCCAAAGTCGAATTTGGTGACAATATCCTTAAGATAAGTGAAATACTGCACCATCAGGGGCTTGTCCATGCCATACTTGGCCTCCAACGCCTTCTGGGCCGCCTCGGACACAGCCTTTTCCGACAGGAAGGGGCCGCCGGGGACGGCACGCATGACGAAGAAGGTGACGGTGATAACGATCCAGACCGTCAGGACCGCCATGGCGATTCGTTTCAGAACGTACTTCAGGGTTTTGGAACTCATCCGGAATCCTACCTTTCACGGGTTACTGAAGGGCGCTTCCGGCAGCCCCTCTCCCTTTTTTGCGCTAGTTCGCTAAATAACATGTATTATACAAGATTTTATACGAAATAGCAACTAGAACTATTGCTAATTATTTAGAAAAAGCAATCCTTTCTTTGTATAATTTGCTTTTATCTCATAGGCTCACACTGAAAAAAATCGTAAAGTGTACCAAATTCCCGCAGACCGGAAACGGTTGTCCATAGGCCGAACACAGCCCGTGGACAATTCTGCATAATTTATTTGTATAATTAAATATAAAGAGAAGCATACCGGATATCGGAGCACCTGTCCCCGGAGAACATGAGGACAATCTGACCCATTTCCGGGATTGCAACCAAAATACAGATATGCTATGATACAATAATAAGTGACTGCAAATAAGACTGATAGCAGCGCCGGCTTACGGGGAGGCGGGATCATGCGCGGAAAAACCAGAACCACAATTCGATATCTTGTCTGCCTTGCGGGCTTTATGGTGTGCTTTCTGAGCATCCTGCTGCTGTCGTTCTATATGAATGCCCGGCGGAATATGGACTTTATCGGCAACTACACCCGGGAGGTGGCCAGCACCGCCGCGTTCCATGTTTCCGACGTGCTGGAGGAAAGCGAACGAACCATCGATTCCATCGCCTGCCTGTACGGGAAAGCCATCTCCTCTCCGGAGGCGGATCTGGCCCTGCTGCGGGAACTGGAATACGCCTCCGGCTTTGACTGGATCCGCTTTGTGGACCGGGATGGTACGGATCACGCCAGCAGCGGCGCCGCGGTGGATGTCTCCGACCGGGCCTATTTCCAGCGGGGCATGGAGGGCAAGACCGGCGTGTGCGCGGTGCTGTCCTCCCGGGTCAGCGGAGAAAAGCAGATCGGCCTCTACGCGCCGGTGCGCTTTAAGGGGGAGATCTGCGGCGTGATGGTGGGTTTTTTGTCCCAGGACACCATCGCGGGCTTTCTGAAAACCGACCTGTACGGTTATCCTGCCCACACTGTCATCGTTCAATGCAACGGAACCGTTCTGGGAGAATACAGGCAGGCGGACTGGCCGGCCAGTGAAAGCTGCACGGATTTCCCTGAGCGTATGGACGCGGTTCAGCGGCAGCTGGTTCTGGGCAGCTTGTCCCAACGGCAATCCGTCACCTTCCGGTTTGACGCCCCGGAGGGCAGCTCCACCGGCGCGGTGGCTCCCATTGCCGGCACCTCCTGGTCGCTGGTTCTGATGTTCCCGCCGGAGGCTACCGCCCAGCTGAACAACCGTACCAACGCCGACGCTCTGATCGTGCTGCTGATGACGCTGATGATTTTCCTGCTGTTCACCGGCATTCTCTACCGCACCTACCGGCAGGAAAAATCCCGGGAGGCCTTCGAGGCCGGGCGCAGCCGGGTCAACACTCTGCTGCGGGGTCTGGCCGATGACTACCAGATGATCGCGGATGTGGATGTCCGCAAGGGCACCGAGGAGCGGTTCCGGCTGGGAGAGGATTCCGTGTTGCCGGACTGGGCCGAGGACAATATCCCCTATAAGACCGCGATTTCCGAGTATGCCCGGAAAATGGTGGCGGAAAAGGACCGGCAGCGTTTTTTGGCGTGCAACAAATTGGAAACCCTGCTGGACGTGGTGTCGAAGCAAAAGTCCTGCTATATTGAATACGATGCCGTGGTGGACGATGAAATCCGGCGATATCAGGAAAAGTGTGTCCTCAGCGGCGGAAACAGCGACCAGCCCCACCTGCTCATCAGCATCCGGGACATCACCGAAGTGAATCGGGAGCTGGAGCGGGCCAAGGAGGCGGCGGAGGCCGCCAACAAGGCTAAGACCATGTTCCTGTTCAATATGTCCCACGACATCCGCACGCCCATGAACGCGATTTTGGGCTATACGGAGCTGATTGAGCGGCACCGGGAGAATCCGGATAAGCTGATGGATTACACCCGCAACATCCGGCAGGCGGGAGCTTACCTCATGGAGCTGATCAACTCGGTGCTGGAAATGGCCAGGATCGAGAGCGGCAAGGCGGAGCTGCAGGAGGAGCCGGGGGACATCCGGGAGATCCTGCGGGGCTTGGACGCGGTTCTGGCGGAGGGATTCGCGGAAAAGGGGATTCATGTGGAAACCCTGGTAGAAATTACCCATCCCTGGATTTATGTGGACCGAACCAAGTCGCAGGAAATCCACATGAACATCCTGTCCAACGCTATGAAATATACGCCTGCGGGGGGGAAGTGTCCACCTGTCCCTGCGGGAGCTGCCGGATCCCCGGCCAGGGTGGATCCAGCTGGAAACCGTGGTCCGGGATACGGGCATCGGCATCAGCCCGGAATTTCTGCCCCATGTGTTTGACACCTTTGCCCGTGAAAAAACGGTTACAGAGAACAAGATTCCCGGCACCGGTCTGGGGCTGGGAATCGTGAAGAAATATGTGGATCTGATGGGCGGCACAATCACCATGGAAAGCCGGCAGGGAGAAGGCACCACCGTCACCATCCGGATTCCCCACCGCGTTGCCCAGCCGCCGGTGCCTCAGCAGGAAGCAGCTCCGGGGGACAGCCTTGTCGGGAAGAGGATTCTGATGGCGGAGGACAACGCCCTCAACGCGGAGATTGCCCAGGAGCTGCTCAATGACCTGGGTGTTGAGACCCACTGGGTGGAAAATGGGGAACTGTGCGTGAAGGCTCTGGCTCAGGCCCCTGCCCACACCTTTGATCTGATTCTCATGGATATTCAGATGCCGGTCATGAACGGTTTGGAAGCCACCGTATCCATCCGGGAGCTTTCAGACCCGGAAAAGGCCTCCATTCCCATTGTCGCCATGACCGCCAACGCCTTTGCCGAGGACCGGCAGCGATGCCTGGAGGCGGGCATGAACGATCATCTGGGTAAGCCCATCGACCCGGAGCTGCTCAAGAAGGTCCTGCTGCGGTATCTGTCGTCATAAATGCTACACCAAATTCCAATTTTCTACGACGTCAAAAGTATCTTGCGGCTGAGAACGGCCGATAAACACAAATGAGAAGAGGGCGGGTTCAACGACCCGCCCTCAGTGTGTAAAAAGCCCGCCCCGACGCAAAACCGGGGCGGGCACAATTTATGTCGGAATGCCAAATACAGATCACTGAGCAGTTCCGGTTGAGGGGCCCAAAGGATGTTAGTCAACTACCCAGCGTCCGTAACGCATTGTCCGCGGCCACTGGCCGGAATTCTCCTTTTCATATTACTGAGCGTTTCCGGTCGAGCAAACCCAATGGTGCAGCGACTACGACCAGAGTCCGTAACGCATTGGCTGTCCGCCCTGCGGCCCGGGGCGTCGGGGACGCCGCCCCCTACGGTGCCGCAACCTCACTGAGCAGTACCTGTCGAGGGGCCCAAAGGATGCTGGTTCACTGCCAGTGTTCGTGACGCATTGTCCGCGGCGACTCGCCGCTTAGTACATTCCGCCGCCCTGAGCGGCAGCCGCGGCAGCGGCGGCGTCAGCAGCGGGATCGGGCTTGTCCACCACCAGAGACTCGGTGGTCAGCACGCAGCCCGCGATGGAAGCGGCGTTCTCCAGAGAGGAACGGGTGACCTTGGTGGGATCCACGATACCGGCGGGGATCATGTCCACATACTCCTCGGTGTAGGCGTTGTAGCCGTAGCCCACCTTGCCGCAGGAGCGGATCTTCTCGTAGACCACGCTGCCGTCCACGCCGGCGTTCTCGGCGATCTGACGGATAGGAGCCTGCAGAGCGGCGGCAATGATCTTGGCGCCGGTCTTCTCGTCACCGTGCAGGGTAGCGATCAGCTCTTCCACAGCGGCGATGGCGTTGACCTGGGCGGTGCCGCCGCCGGCCACAATGCCTTCCTCAACGGCAGCACGAGCAGCGTTCAGAGCGTCCTCAACCCGCAACTTCTGCTCCTTCATGGCAACCTCGGTCTGAGCGCCGACCTTGATAACGGCTACGCCGCCACTGAGCTTCGCCAGACGCTCCTGCAGCTTCTCCCGATCATAGTCGGAGGTGGTGGTAGCAATGGCGGAGCGGATCATGTGGGCGCGATCCTTGATGGCCTGTTCGTCGCCGTCGCCGTCCACAATGGTGGTGTTGTCCTTGGTGACAACGATCTGACGGCAGTGGCCCAGATCGGTCATCTGGGTGTCAGGCAGCTCCATGTTCAGCTCGCTGGAAATCACGGTGCCGCCGGTGAGGATGGCGATATCCTGCAGCATCTCCTTGCGGCGGTCGCCGAAGCCGGGGGCCTTGACGCAGACGATGTTGAAGCGGCCCTGGAGCCGGTTCAGGAGCAGCGTAGCCAGAGCGTCGCCCTCCACGTCCTCGGCAATGATCATCAGCTTGCGGCCAGACTTGACGATGGGCTCCAGAATGGGCAGAATCTCCTGAATGGAGGAAATCTTCTTGTCGGTGATCAGGATATAGGCGTCGTCCAGAACGGCCTCCATCTTGTCGGTGTCGGTGACCATGTAGGGGGAGATATAGCCCCGGTCAAACTGCATACCCTCGACAACATCCAGGCCGGTCTCGGCGGTCTTACTTTCTTCGATGGTGATAACGCCTTCCTTGCCAACCTTCTCCATGGCCTCAGCGATCAGACGGCCGATCTCCTCGTCGCCGGAGGAAACGGTGCCAACACGGGCGATGGCGGCGGAATCGGTCACAGGCTCAGAGTTGGCCTTGATGGCGGCCACAGCGGCGGCAACAGCCTTGTCGATGCCCTTGCGCATGACCATGGGGTTGGCGCCGGCGGACAGGTTCTTCAGGCCTTCCCGGGTAATGGCCTGGGCCAGCAGGGTAGCGGTGGTGGTGCCGTCACCGGCAACGTCGTTGGTCTTGGTAGCGACTTCACGAATGAGCTGAGCGCCCATGTTCTCAAAGGGGTCCTCCAGCTCCACTTCCTTGGCGATGGTCACGCCGTCGTTGGTGATGAGGGGCGCGCCGTACTTCTTGCCCAGAACCACATTGCGGCCCTTGGGGCCCAGAGTAACCTTAACGGTATTGGCCAGCTGGTCAATGCCGGACTGCAGCTTCTTGCGGGCGTCCTCGCCGTAAACAATCATCTTTGCCATAATTACGTTCCTCCTTAGTCAGTAACGACAGCCAGGATTTCATCCTGCTTGACAAACTTGTACTCTTCCTTGTCGATGGTCACATCGGTGCCGACGAACTTGCCGACGACCACCTTCTGGCCGGGCTCGACGGTCATGGTCACGTCCTTGGTGCCGGGGCCGACGGAAACGATCTCGTAAATCGCGGGCTTTTCCTTGTTGGTGGTGGCCAGAACGATGCCGGACACGGTGGTCTCGGGGGCTTCATGGGCCTTCAGCAGCACATTGTCAGCCATGGGTTTCAGTTTCATGTTGATTTCCTCCATACCATATTGTATTTAGACTGCGGGTTTATCCCGCCATGATCTACGTGCTTAGCACTCTTGATCTCTGAGTGCTAATACAATATACCCCACTTCGCTGAAAAAAGCAAGAGGGAAATTGGAAGAAACCGTAAATAATTTATTAACGCGGCGGCAGGGCCGCCAGCCAATGCGTTACGGAGTTGGTGTGTGGTCGTTACACCATTGGGTTCTGCCCGATTCGATACCGCTCAGTGGTTTGGGGAAGGGATTCGGGCGGCGGGGCCGCCTGCCAATGCGTCACGCACCCGGGCATTCAACTTACATCCTTAGGGCCCCTCGACCGGAGGTGCTTAGGAAGGTAAAGGGGAATTTGGTTAAGGAGCGTAGGGCGGGGTTATGACCCCGCCCTACGCAGTTTATCAGATAAAGGAGAATATAGTTGACCAATGCGTAGGACGGGTCACTGACCCGCCCGTCTGCGAAGCAGAAAAGCCCTTCCCGTCCGGGAAGGGCTTTGTATTTCCGCTCTTCACGTTTCCTGCGCAACCCCCAGCAGCCGGGACAATTCCTTGGAAAATTCCCGGTCCAGTTCCGCGATCCGCTCCCGGTTGGCTTCCGGGGCTTCCGGCTGGAACGCCAGAATTGCCTCCGCGATGGATTTGGGGTTCATATCCACATAGGTCACGCATGGGCTGAGCTTTGACGCCATTACACTGGAGAGCCGTGTGGAAAACACGCTGAGCCCACGGGCCAGGTAAAACGGGATTTTTGACGGGAAGGAAACCGCGTGGAAGGGGTTTCGGCTGTCCTGCAAATTCAGTCCGATATCGCAGGAGAAGGCCAGCCGATCCAGTCCGTCATCGTCCAACTGACCGTGGTATATGACTGCGGGCTGGGGTTTTTCGGCGTTTATCTCACCGATCCGACGCTTCAATTCCGCCACATCCTGCATCTGTCCGGTGCCGGACAGGTGCAGGCAATAGCCCTCCGGCAGGAATCTGGCGATTTCAACCGCCAGAAACGCGCCCCGCACCCGGTCGATGGAGCCGGAGTACAGAATATTGATCCCGTCATGCTTCCCCACGGGGGGGTGCTGCGGAATGATGTAGTTTCCGTACACCACCGCGCAATCTCTGTCGGCGTGGAGATATTCCGGATAGATCAGGTCGTTGGAGACGAGGTAACTGTCAGCCATATCCAGCAGCTTCCGCTCCTTGGCAAAGGTCTTCCGGCTGCCCTCCAGGACGTGGTACATCTCCTCCACCTCCAGAATGACCCTTATCCGCTTCAGTCGCTTCACCGGCGCGAGGAATCTTGCGAACGCCGGGTGGTGGTATACCATCAGGGTTGCGCCGGGCTTCACGAACAGCAGCAGGCACACAAGGTCCATCAGGCTTTTCACCATCCGCCCAAGCCTTGCGCCGGCGCCGGGCAGAGAAAACGCCGGGAAGAACAGGTCGGTTTCCAAGTCATCCACCCGCACCTTCCGATAGGGGCGCAGGCCGGATTTCCGGCTATCATAGGTGGACAGGACGGTGATCTCCTGCCCCAGCTCCTTTACCGTTCGAATCAGGTAGCTCATTTTGAAGGAACCGGCGTTGATGGAGCCGCTGGGGAGCAGATCTTCAATTTTGTCCGTTTTATAGCATCCCAAATAGTAAATCATCCCACTGTTCCTTCCGGTTTCGCGGCAATTTCCGCTTTTTTGTCAGGAACAGTTTACTCTAAAACTTGGGGAAAGTCAACAGCCGCTTGCTTCCCCGCGCTTCACGCTTCCTTCGCCATGGCGGCTTTGCGCAGCACCTTCACAAACAGGTCCCCGGTGGTAAGCCGCTCCACCCCCTCCGCCGCAACGAGGGGAATCTGCCGCAGGGTCTGCTCCCCGGATTTGATGGACAGGGTGCCGATCTGCTGCCCACGGGTCACCGGGGCACTTACCCGCTCTTCCAGGGTCACCTCCGTGGTGACACTGCTTTTCTGGGCCTTATCGATGAGCAGCCCCGTGGCCTCCCCCAGGGCAGCGTTCACGGTGTCCTGTTTCCCCAGCTTCACGGGCACCCCGGGCACGTCACTTAATTCCGGCGAGATCACTGCAAAATTCGCAAAGCCGTAGTCAAGCAATTCCTTACAGGCGGCGTTTCGTTCCTTACTGGTTTTGGCTCCCATGACCACCGCCACCAGCTCCATGCCGTCCCGCTGGGCGGAGGCCGACAGGCAGTACCCCGCCCCGGTGGTGAAGCCGGTTTTCAGCCCCGTGGCGCCGGGATAAAAGCGGATCAGTTTATTGGTATTGGAAAGGCCAAAGGCCCCATTTCGCACAGTGTCCATCCAGATGGTGGTGTATTTTTTGATGAGGGGGTGGTTTTGGAGCAGTTCCCGGGACATGAGGGCGATGTCGTAGGCGCTGGTGCGGTGCTGTTTGGCGGTGTCGTCATCGTCGAGGCCGGTGCAGTTGACGAAATGGGTATCCCGCATCCCCAATTCTCTGGCCCGCTGGTTCATGGCGTCCACGAAGGCGCTCTCCGACCCGGCGATGTGCTCCGCCATGGCGCAGGCGCAGTCGTTTGCCGAGGACACGGCGATGGATTTGAGCATATCCGACACGCTCATGGTCTCCCCGGCTTTTAAGTAGATCTGACTGCCCCCCTTGGCGGCGGCGTTTTCCGAGGCGGTGACGGTATCGTTCAATGTGATTTTCCCCGAATCCACCGCCTCCATAATCAGCAGCATGGTCATCACCTTGGTGACGCTGGCGGGGGCCAAGGGTTCGTGGGAATTGTTCTCATAGAGTACCGTTCCCGTTGTCACGTCCATGAGCACCGCGCTTTTCCCCGCCTCCGCCAGGGTGGCCGCCCCGGCCCGCAGGGGGAGCAGCCCGATGAGGAAAACCAGCGCCAGCACCCAACTTCTCCGCTTCATAGAAATCCCTCCTTGTATCCTACTCGATTCTACGCTCCGGTGGGGACAAATATGCCAAGGTAGGGCGGGGGCTTGCCCCCGCCGACTGTATGCGCTACGATTACGCTGGAGCCCTGTGTGGAAACGTACAGAGTTCTGCGTGGCGGGGGCAAGCCCCCGCCCTACGGTGTGAATTTTCTTTGCCATAGGGAGAATTCTATCCCCTGTATAAGCAGAAAAATATCGAAAAATCCTATTGACATTGCACAAACCTGGTGATAAAATTTTGTGAAAAATAACGATTCATCTCTTTCTCATCAGGAGGTAACCTATGGCAAAAAGTACCGTAAAGGATCTCACCGTTGGCTCGCCCATGAAGCTGATCCTTTCGTTTATGCTGCCGTTGCTGTTTGGCCTGCTGTTCCAGCAGTTCTACAGCATGGTAGATACCGTGGTCGTCGGTAAATTTCTGGGGGTAGACGCCCTGGCAGGCGTTGGTTCCACCGGCTCCATCAACTTTATGGTGCTGGGCCTGTGCAACGGCGTCTGCGCCGGCTTCGCCATCCCTGTGGCTCAGAAGTTTGGGCAGAAGGATTTTGAGGGTCTGCGGCGGTTCGTGGGCAACATGATCTGGCTGGGCATCGCCATCGCCCTTCTGGTCACCCTGCTGACCACCACCCTTTGCGGCCAGATTCTGCGCTGGATGGACACCCCGGAGGAGACCTTCTCCCACGCCTACAATTACATCTGGGTGATTTTTCTGGGAATTCCCGCCACCATGCTCTATAATCTGCTGTCCGGCGTCATCCGCTCTCTGGGGGATTCCAAAACCCCGCTGGTGTTTCTGATTCTGTCAAGCCTTTTGAACGTGGCGCTGGATGTGCTGTTTATTGTGCTCTTCCGCATGGGCGTCGCCGGGGCAGGCTGGGCAACGCTCTTAAGCCAGCTGATTTCGGGCCTAATGTGTCTGGGATTCATCATCAAACGGTTCCCGCTGCTGCACCTGGACCGGGAGGATCTGCAATTCCGGTGGGTTTATGCCCGGCATCTGCTGAATATGGGACTTCCCATGGGTCTGCAGTATTCCATTACCGCCATCGGCAGCATCCTGCTGCAAACCGCCGTCAACGGTCTGGGGGCCAACGCCATGGCCGCGGTAACGGCGGGCAGCAAGGTGTATATGCTCTGCGCCTGCCCCTATGACGCCATTGGCACCACCGCCGCCACCTACGCCGGGCAAAACCTGGGCGCGGGAAAGCCGGAGCGGGTCCACCAGGGGGTTCGGGCCTGCACGGTACTGGGCGTTGCCTACGCCGCGGGGATTTTCCTGGCCATGTATTTCTGGGGCAGCCAGCTTTGCCTGATGTTCCTGGATACCAAGGACGCGGCGGCGGTTGCCGCAATCGGCACCCTGAGCCGCCAGTTCCTGCTGACAAATCTGGTGTTCTTTGTGCCTCTGCTGTTTGTGAACCTGCTGCGCTTCACCATTCAGGGACTGGGCTTCTCCGAGTTCGCGGTGTTCGCGGGGGTCTTTGAAATGGTTGCCCGGGGCGTGTTCGGTCTGTGTCTGGTGCCATGGCTGGGCTTCCCCGCCGTGTGCTTCGCCAGCCCGGCGGCCTGGGTCATGGCGGACCTGTTCCTGTTCCCGGCCTACTATGCCTGCATGAAGAAGCGGGGCTACAAATTTGAAAAAGCTCAGATCTTCCATCTGAGCCGGTCAAAAGCGTGAATACGGACAAAACAGGGCGGCCTGAAATCGGGCCGCCCTGTTGTTTTGCGTCATTTTGGATACAGAATCAGATAAGTTTATCCGGGTTTTTGATAAAACACCCAAATCTTTGCAGCATTTGTTTTTTCTCTGGAAAAGAGGGAAAAGTTATGGTATACTGTTATTGTAATAAGATAAATCATATATGGAGGAATGTAACAAATGCGAGGAATCCCGTCTCTCATCACGGACATCCGGAAAAACGTCTTTACCGAGGTGGCCCGCATGGCCTATGCCGGCGGCGACTATACAAACGCGGAGGATCTGCCCTACAGGATCGTCCCCGGCGACCAGCCCCTGCACCGGGAGTCCATCTTCCTGGAGCGTGCCATCGCCGGTGAGCGGGTGCGGCTGGCCATGGGCCTTGGCATTCGCCCCATTCAGACCCGGAGCCTGATGACCGAGGGTATGGACGCCGCCGCGGTGGCCGAGCAGTATTACGAGCCACCTCTCGTGAATATCATCCCCTACGCCTGCCACGCCTGCCCCGAGAACCAGTACAAGGTCACCGTTGGCTGCCAGAACTGTCTGGCCGCTTCCTGCCAGCAGGTGTGCCCCAAGGGAGCCATCTCCTTCGTCAACGGCCGCAGCTTCATCGACAAGGATAAGTGCATCAAGTGCGGCAAGTGCGCCAAGGCCTGCCCCTACCACGCCATCATCCATCTGGAGCGGCCCTGTCAGGCCTCCTGCGGCATGGATGCCATCGGCGCCGACGAGCACGGCAGAGCCGTTATCAATCAGGACAAGTGCGTGGCCTGCGGCCAGTGTCTGGTGGCCTGTCCCTTCGGCGCCATCGTGGACAAGGGCCAGATTTTCCAGGTCATTCAGTCCATCCTGAAGGGCGACAAGGTCATCGCCATCGTAGCTCCCGCCTTCATCGGTCAGTTCAGCGGCATGGTCTCCCCCGGCAAGCTGGTCACCGCCATGAAAATGCTGGGCTTTGACAGCGTTGTGGAGGTGGCCATCGGCGCGGATATGTGCACCATCGAGGAAGCCAAGGACTTCCTGGAAAAGGTGCCCGCCCAGCAGGACTACATGGCTACCTCCTGCTGCCCCGCCTGGCACTCCATGATTGAGAAGCTGTTCCCCGGAGAAATGAACAAAATTTCCATGACTCTGACCCCCATGGTCTTCACCGCCCGGCTGATGAAGAAGGAGAACCCCGGCTGCAAGGTGGTCTTCGTGGGCCCCTGCGCTGCCAAGAAGCTGGAAGCCATCCAGGAGACCATCCGCTCCGACGTGGACTTTGTGCTGACCTTCGAGGAGCTAATGGGAATGTTCGAGGCCAAGGAGATTGACTTTGCCTCCATCCCCGAAAGCGAGGGCCTCAACGAGGGCACCGGCGCGGGCCGTGGCTTTGCGGTGGCTGGCGGCGTGGCTCAGGCCGTTGCCGACCTGGTGAAGCAGGAGCATCCCGACATGGAGGTAAAGACCGCCCGGGCCGAAGGTCTGCGGGACTGCCGAAAGCTGATGACCATGGCCAAGGCGGGAAAATATAAGGGGTATCTTCTGGAGGGCATGGCCTGTCCCGGCGGCTGCGTAGCCGGCGCGGGCACCATTCTGCCCATCGACAAGGCGGCAAAATTCGTGGAAAAATACAGCAAGGAAGCCGCTTCCGCCTCCCCCCTGGAATCCCCCTACCGCCACACCGGCGAGCACCTGGATTAAGGCCGCAGGGCGGCCCGCCAATGCGTTACGGACTCTGGTAATCATCCTGCATCCTTTGGGCCCCTCGACCGGCGGCCAGTGGCCGCTGACAATGTGTTACGAACGCTGGCGGTGGTCGTTACACCATTGGTCCTGCTCGACCGGCAGAACTCAGTAGTGAGATAAGTTGTCCTTTAACTGAGTAATGCCTTCCCCTTTGGGGAAGGTGGCCGAGCGTTAGCGAGGTCGGAAGAGGTTCCTACCATTTCGCCGAAACGTTGAAGTAGGATTTATGCTTTACCGCCCTCTTCCGCCCCAGTGTGCGCACTGGGGCACCTTCCCCAAAGGGGAAGGCTTTGTTCCGCTAAATTCCCCTTTAGCCGCCGTAGGGGACGGCCTCCGGACGTCCCGATGGTATGCAGCGATTCCTTGCAGCTCGGTGGTAAACCGGGAAACGGGGCGTCGAGGACGCTGCCCCCTATGCAGATATATTCTCCTTTATCTTCCTAAGCACTTCCGGTCGAGGGGCCCAAAGGATGTGGGATGACCGCCAGCGTTCGTAACGCATTGGCTGCGGCGACTCGCTGCTTAATCATCGCCGAAGGCGATACCACCACTCCCCACTCCACTCTCCATACAAAAATGTCCTCAGCCGAAGCTGAGGACATTTTTGTTCATTACAGGGATTACAGCTTGGGGCCAGCCTCGACCAGAGCCTTGCCGGCATCGTTGCCGGTGTACTTGACGAAGTTCTTGATGAACCGGCCGGCCAGATCCTTGGCCTTGGTCTCCCAGACGCTGACATCGGCGTAGGTGTCGCGAGGATCCAGGATGGCGGGGTTCACACCGGGCAGCTCGGTGGGCACCTCGAAGTCGAACAGGGGGATCTTCTTGGTGGGCGCCTTGTTGATGGAGCCGTCCAGGATGGCGTCGATGATGCCGCGGGTATCCTTGATGGTGATACGCTTGCCGGTGCCGTTCCAGCCGGTGTTGACCAGGTAAGCCTTGGCGCCGTTGGCCTCCATCTTCTTTACCAGCTCCTCACCGTACTTGGTGGGATGCAGCTCCAGGAAAGCCTGGCCGAAGCAGGCGGAGAAGGTGGGGGTGGGCTCGGTGATGCCCCGCTCGGTGCCGGCCAGCTTGGCAGTGAAGCCGGACAGGAAGTAGTACTGGGCCTGCTCGGGGGTCAGGATGGACACGGGAGGCAGCACGCCGAAGGCGTCAGCGGACAGGAAGATCACGTTCTTGGCAGCGGGAGCCGCGGAAACGGGACGAACGATGTTCTCGATGTGGCTGATGGGGTAGGACACACGGGTGTTCTCGGTGACGGACTTGTCGGCGAAGTCGATGGCGCCGTCAGCGGCCACGGTGACGTTCTCCAGCAGCGCGTTGCGCTTGATGGCGTTGTAGATATCGGGCTCGGACTCCTTGTCCAGACCGATGACCTTGGCGTAGCAGCCGCCCTCGAAGTTGAACACGCCGTTGTCGTCCCAGCCGTGCTCGTCGTCGCCGATCAGCAGACGCTTGGGATCGGTGGACAGGGTGGTCTTGCCGGTGCCGGACAGGCCAAAGAACAGGGCGGTGTTCTTGCCCTCCTTGTCGGTGTTGGCGGAGCAGTGCATGGAAGCGATGCCCTTCAGGGGCAGGTAATAGTTCATCATGGAGAACATACCCTTCTTCATCTCGCCGCCGTACCAGGTGTTCAGGATGACCTGCTCACGGGAGGTGATGTTGAAGGCCACGCAGGTGCTGGAGTTCAGGCCCAGCTCCTTGTAGTTCTCCACAGCGGCCTTGGAGGCGTTGTAGACAACGAAGTCAGGCTCGAAGGTAGCCAGCTCCTCCTCGGAGGGAACGATGAACATATTCTTGATGAAGTGTGCCTGCCATGCCACCTCCACGATGAAACGGACGTTCATGCGGGTGTCGGCGTTGGCGCCGCAGAAGGCGTCCACAACGTACAGCTTCTTGTTAGACAGCTCCTTCATGGCCAGGTCCTTGACGGTAGCCCAGACGTCCTCGCTCATGGGGTGGTTGTCGTTCTTGAACTCGTCAGAGGTCCACCACACGGTGTCCTTGGAGTTGGCATCCATGACAATGTACTTGTCTTTGGGGGAACGGCCGGTGTAAACGCCGGTCATAACATTGACAGCGCCCAGCTCGGTGATCTGGCCCTTCTCGTAGCCTTCCAGAGTGGGGTCCATCTCAGCCTCGAACAGAGCCTCATAGGAGGGATTGTGGACAATCTCGGTAACGCCGGTGATGCCATACTTGCTCAGATCGATCATTGCAATAACCTCTTTCATTATAATATATAAGGGACACGCGTTGCTGAACTTCCGGGGATTCCCGTTTTTTCAACATGGTCTCCCAAAGTTTGCGATTCTATCTTACACTATCGATAAAAGAAAATCAATATCCAATTCTGTTAAAAAATTATGGACAGGATAGGATTTTTTCTATATCCCAGCGATTGACAACAATGCAGTTGAAATGTGTAAAGCCTAAGGCAGCGCCGCGTAACGCGGTGCTGCCCTAATATTAGAAAGAAACCTCGCCGTCGTGGGACATGAGGCTGACAGACCGGATACCTTCCAGATCGTTCACAGCCTTCACCAGCTCCGCGCCCTGGGCGGTCCGCAGCTCCAGCACCAGATCCACCGCACCGGCGGTGACGTTTCTGGACTTGACGCTGTAGTGCTTGGCAAACCTTGCCACCGCGGCGCAGATCCGCTCCTCCGCGTCCAGGCCGTCGGCGTTCACCACCAGAATCATGGGGGCTTTGGCCACGGGCAGCTTCTCCAGCAGCAGGATACCCACCGTCAGACCCACGGACAGGATCACCGCGATCTGGGCCAGTCCCGCGCCGCAGATGATGCCCACGCTGATGGACCAGAACAGGAACATCAGGTCCAGCGGGTCCTTGATGGCGGTACGGAACCGGACGATGGACAGGGCGCCCACCATGCCCAGAGAGATCACCACGCTGGACTGCATGGTGAGGATCAGGGCGGCAGTGATCAGGGCCACGCCCACCAGGGCGATGCCGAAATTTCTGGAATAGAAGGTCTTGCGGGTCATGATCCGGTAGACGAAGAAGATGTACAGCGCCAGCACAGCGGCAATGCCCAGGGCGGCCAGGATCACCCGCCCGGTCAGCTCCGCGGTGGCGAAACCCTCCAGAAATGATTTCTTAAAAATGTCCTTAAAACTCATAACTTTCTCCTTATCTTGTGTATTTTCTGCAGAGGTAATATTTAGAAAACGCGGTTTGGCTCAGATTATTCAGGGACAGGCTGCGGTAGATATGATCCGGAAGGAATTCATCGTATTTCACTTCCAGCAGCTGCTGACCCAGGGGCATCACCGGCCGCCGGGGGATTTCCGGTTCCAGAAACCGCGAAATCTCCGAGCTGGAAGAGATGTTGGTATCCAGGGTAATCCGGACATTGCCCAGCCGGTAGACATAGGGTACCCGGTCGTACTCCACGATGACCACCGGCCGCATCCGGGCGGTGAGCATCCGGGCCGTCAGCTTTTGCAGCAGAGGCGGCTGGCGGGCAATGTCTCCCAGGGGAATCCCCTGCATCAGCTGTTTTGTCTGTTCCAGCGTCAGGGGGCAGGCGGTCTTCAGGGTTTTCCCCCGCTCCTTGCGCTTGCATTCCAGAGTAATCCGGTCCGTACTCCCGTTATAGATACGAATTCGGAATTTCTCCCGGGGGTCCACTCCGTTCTCGTTTTCGTAGAAGCACCGGTCGTCGTAGTCGTCAAAATACAGGCTGCGAATCCGGTAGCTGCCGCCAACCGCGTGGGAATCCGGGGTAAGGATTCCGGTGAGCCTGCTTTTCAGCATCTCCACCTGAGCGGCGGTAATCAGGTATTTCAGTTCATGGCGAAACCCCGGCCCGGCGGCGGTTTTCACCGACACCCCCGGGGGCGTCAAAATTTGCGGCATTGCGTCATTCCTCCTTATTCTAAGATTGACAAATTACCCAGTCGTAAGTAACGGGAACGGTAACGTCAAATGGCTCTCCGGTTTCATAGTCCTGCCACGCCACCCCGTCTGAAATCAGGAATTCCGCTATTTCACCCTGCCGGACGGCGAAGCTCCGCCACAGGCCCTGATCCGCAGTCAACAGGGAGATCAAACAGTAATCATCCTCAGACCCAAGATATTCGTCAAAAAAGGCTATCCGCTCCAGAAGCCAGTTCTTTCTGTCCAAAACGATATCCTCCGTGTAACAGATATCCCAGAGGATATTATTCAGGTTGCTGGACGAATGAATCTGTTCCAGATATTGATCCATGCCCGTTTCCGCCAGTTCCAGAAGCAGGGGCCTGAATTCTTCCCGATACAGTCGGTTTACCGTCTGACGAAAACTGTCCTTCTGAGAAAGGCGGTAGAACATCGTCTCTTTCCCCCAGTCCGCGGCGAATCTGCGTCCTGAAGCCAGTAGATTGATTGAATATCCGTAAAAGCCGTAATAAATCGCGTCCATATCCCAAAGCGGCCCAGCAAACACCAGATCACTGCGGGGATCATAGTAAAAGAATTTGCTTAAATGGCCCGCGTCACAGTCCATGAAGCTGTCACAGATCAGGTACTGCCGCGCCCAGGAATCCACGTCAATCAGTTCCTCCCAGGATTTTCCCGTTCGGGGATCGATTCCATCCTCTGCGAATATGGCGTCCTCCACAGACTGCCAAATCTGGCGGATCCCTTCCTCCTCCATTCCGGCATGATGAATTCGGTAGAAATATTCACGCCGGGAGAAAAAGGAAGCGTAGCTTCTGCCGAAAGCCCGGTCCGGCCGTTCCTTGGAAATCAGAAAGCTGCCGCTTTCCGGGATATCCACACGCTGCGCATCTACCTCCACGCGCTCGGAAAGTAAGTACAGGCCCACATAGTTACCGTTGAGGTACAGATCCACCCACCGGCATTCCGGTGTGTAAGCGCACCCGGCTTTGGCAGCCAGGTCATAGCACATTTTGTTTCCCATATGGGTATGATCGTAGGCATCCGCCAACAGAATCCATTTTTTTGCCGCACCCATAGCAAGAAGGTCTTCCCTCTGGGCCAGCTCAAAGCTGTAGGGCTTCTTATCTAACCCCCAGGTGCTGTTTCCCCGGCCGTTGATGGCACTGATCTGGGCGTCGCAGTCCAGTGTGCCGTCATCCCGATAAAGCCGCAGCTTGCCGGGCTCGGCGTTTCCCTTTTCCTCATGGATATAGTCCATGGAGCCGGAGGCGGTATCGATGTACAGGGCCGGAACATTCTCGGATTGACAAAAGCCTACGGTTTCCTCCTGGATTTTTCCCCTCTTCCGGTGGGTAAGCGGCAGCTTTTCAAAGATCGGAAAGGCGCCGCATACCGTTTCACCGTCCACGTTTCTCCCGTCGATCCGGATGGGAAACAGCGGATTCGTCACAATTCTCGCCTGATCCGGATCGGCGCCGCTGGGCAGAAAAATATAATAGGTGTCATCCTTTTTCCAGCATTTTATAGTTTCCTCGCCGCCGTCGGTTTTCA
>JALFXH010000010.1 GCA_022786965.1 Clostridiales bacterium | reverse complement strand
AGCCGATATACTTTTCGGCCTCTTTCAGCATGGCGGCAAACTGTTCATCCTCCAAAGCCTCCGGGGGAACGTCATAATAGGTCGGTTCTTTCAGAGTGGAGGCGTGGGGGTACTGGCTGCCGGAAAACAGGTCGGGCCGGTTGCCCAGCGTGGACATATACAGGGAATAGGCACTTAGCGTTTTCTCGTCCATGATGTAGACTGGTACATGGGACAGATTGAAGTTTTCCAGCGTCACGGTGCAGATGTAATAGTCATACGGCACCTCGTAGGTGTCCGTGTGGGTGTTGCCGTCTGCGTCCGTCCATGTATCGGTTTCTGTGCGGTAGCGGGTTTCCACCACGACGGTTTCCGTCAGGATGTATTGCTTGTCGAACAGCATTTGCAGGTCGCTTCGTACCTCTCCAATGGTAAACTGCCCGTCATGGAGTGCCGACAGAATGGAGATCAGCACATAGGGGTCATGCTCGATGCTGTCAAGGTCAAAGTGGTACTCGTCATAGTCATGGGTGGCCTCGTAGTTGTCCAGATATGCTTGCAGCTCGGTTTCCAGTGCAGCGTAGGCATCCTCGGCGGCCAGCATATCGCTGTCCTCGGAAAAGTAGGAGGATGCCGCAATGCCGCTTCCGACGCTGCCAAACATGGCGGAGCAGGATTGCAGGCCGGTCAGAACCATCAGCAGCAAAAGCCCCAGCACCAGAACGGCCAGCGAACCTTTCCAGTGACGGGCCACAAAAGAGGCGGCCCGTTTGCTTTCCTCGGCGGCTGCCTTGGCCGCCTTGGTGGAGGATGCGGCTGTCTTGGCTGCGCCCTGTGCCGCCGCCCCTGCGGTCTGGCCCGCTGTCCGGGCGGCTTTGGCATACTGGCGCTTGATCTGCTGCTTTTGCCAGAACCGGGAAACGGGATTGGTAGCCGCCTGCGCGATCTCCGGGTTATCCCGCAAGGATTTCTGGTAAAAATACTCCGCGTTGGCGGCAAGGGCCTGACGCTCGGCTTTTTCTGCGGCCCGGTAGGGTTTCAGCTTGTGGTGCCGGATGCTGCTGCGGATAGCCCGGCCAGTCTGGCGCTCGGCAAGTTCCTCCCCCTTATGGCCGCCCTCCACACCCACGTTTTCATGCTCAACTTCGTGGATTTTGCCGTGGGCGAATAGCAGCGCCTCCGAAACGGGACGGCCTGCCGGGTTGAGCTTTAACTTGGGAGGCCCTTTGTCCTGCTGTTCAAAACGCAGGGCGCTCTTGGCCTTGCCGGTGGCCTCGTCATAGACCGTTTCTTTTACGACAACACGCTTTTTCGGAATGGCGTCGCGGGCTGCATCCAGCTTGTCAGCTTTCTTATCTGCTTTGCGGATATAGGGCTGCAAATCCGGGTCGGCCCGTTCTTCCTCGGTCAGTTGGAGCCGGGAGGATGGCCGGTGCAGGGCGGCGTCCCCCTCGGCTGTGGTGGCCGCTGCCTGCTTTGCGGACTTTTTAGCCTTGTGCCGGTCATGGGCATCGTCGGCCCGTTCCAGCAGCTTTTCCGCTGTGCCGCCAGCCTCCGGGGTATAGTCCTGTTCGGCCTCCCGGCTGGAAATGTTCTCAACCTCGCCGGTGGCCTGATTTTCCAGCGTCAGGCCATCGCGGGTCATGGCCTGTGTCACCTTGGGTTTGGCTTTCAGCTCTTTCAATGGACGTTACCTCCTTCGCTGTGTTTTGGGGTCATTGGCTTACCACCTCATTTAACCGGGTCGTCATAATCTTGTAGAGCTGGGTGTTGTGGGGGATCGGGTTGGTAAATGGCAGCACCACATTTTCAAAGATCAAAAGGCCCTCGCCGGGTTCGGAATTGTCGATGTACTTCTGCTGGTCTGCGGACAGGTTGAGCCGTTCCGCAAGGATTTTTCTATCCCCGGATGCCTGATTGAGCAGCGTAATAAAATCGCTGTTTTCCAGAATGTTTTCGATCTCCGGGGAGGAAAGCAGGTCTTTCACGTTCTGCGTCGCGCCGGTTGGGATGCCGCCCCATTTCCTGAACCGCTTCCAGATTTCAGCGGAATAGGCCGCCGTCTGTTCCTCTTTCAGAAGCAAGTGGAACTCGTCGGCAAAGTACCATGTGGCCTTGCCCTGGCTGCGGTTGGCGGTAACGCGTCCCCAAATCTGGTCTTGGACAATGAGCATCCCCAGCTTTTTGAGCTGTTTGCCCAGCTCCTTGATGTCAAAGGCCACAAGCCGGTTGCCGATGTCCACGTTTGTACGATGATTAAAGACGTTCAGGGAGCCGGACACATACAGGTCAAGGGCCTGCGCCACACGGTCAGCCTCCGGGACGTGCTGATCTAACAGGGCTTTGTGGAGGTCGGACAGAATCGGCATATTTTCCGGGCGGGGGTCTGCCAGATAGGGCCGGTAGATCACCCGCACGGCCCGGTCAATGACCGTCTTTTCAATGGGTTCCAGCCCGTTCTTTCCGCCCATGACCAGTTCACAGAACGACAGCACAAAGTCGGATTTCAGGGCCAACGGGTTATCGTCCTCGGAATAGTTCAGGTTGATGTCCAGCGGGTTCACATAGTCCCGGCTGGTGGGCGACAGCCGGATTACCTGTCCGTGGAGCCGTTTCACCAGTGGATAGTATTCGGCCTCCGGATCGGAGATAAAAATATCGTCAGACGTCGTTAAGAACACACTGACGATCTCGGATTTACAGCTCATGGACTTGCCGCTGCCGGGGGTGCCTAATTTCAGACCGTTGGGACACCGGGCCTGTTTCCTGTCCAGCATAATCATGTTGTGGGACTTGGCGTTGACGCCGTAATACATGGCTGCGCCGCCCTGAAAAAGCTCCTGCGTCACAAAGGGGACGAACACGGCCACGCTGGAAGTGGTAAGGCCCCGCTGAATTTTGATCTGGTTGACGCCCAGCGGCAGACTGCTCACGAGGCCCTGTTCCTGCTGGTAGTCCAGACGGACAAGGGAACAGTTGTATTTCTGTGCCACACCGGCGGCCTGAAACACATCGTTGCTCAACTTCTGTTTGGTATCGGCCACGTTCAGCACAAGAAACGTCAGCATGAAAAGACGCTCGTTGCGGGTCTGCAATTTGGTCAGCAGCTTTTTGGCGTCCTCCCCATAGGTGGCAAGGTCGCTGGGCAGTATGTCCATATCGTAGCCGCTGCGGACAGCCTTTTTCTGCTCCTGTATCTTCATGGCGTCAAGGTCGGTGATCTTGCGCTTGATGGTCTTAATGGCCTCCGTCTGGTCGATGGCCTGCACATGGAGGTTCACTAAAATACTGCTGTCCGTATTGAGAAAATCCGCCAGCATTTCATCCGACAATTCCGGGGCGAGAATTTGCAAAAAGCTCACCGCACCGTATTTGCCGCCCATGCCAAAGGTTTTTGCATTGCCGAAGCACAGGGAGGACGGGGCGATAAAGTCCTTGGTGGAAAGGCCGGAGGGGGTCATCCACTTCCAGTCAAAATTGAACAGCTCCCCGTCCGGGTGGAACACCCCATGCAGCACCGCAAGCCGTTCTTTGCCGTTCATCACATGGGCCACAGCTCCCATCGTCTTGAAATAACCTAAAAGGTCAAGGCCGATGCGGTTCAGCCTGGCCCTTGCGGATTTCGGGCTATCGGCCTCAATGGTGAACGTCAGGTACTTGGTCTTGACGATGCCGTTGTTGCCGTTTGCAAGCTGCTTTTGCAGGATGCCGGTGTACTCGGCCCGGATGTCGTCGAAGTCGTCCCCCTGCGGCGCGATCTCAAAGCTCTTGGCGTACTGCACCGGGTCAACCCTGCGGTTCAGGAACGAAAACTGGACGTGGATAGAGGCGTCCACATAGTTGTAGAGGTCGCACAGGTGTTCAAAGATGGCCGTTTTGGTGTCCGGCTGGGCGAGCTGATAGCTGATGTCCTCAAAGGCAATGCACTTGGAAAAGGTGTTTTTCGTCAGGCGGCACACGCCGTCCGGGTACATGGCCTCATAGGGGATGGTGGCCTGCGCCGTATGGGGCTTGCCGTCGCCCTTGTACTTGCGGATCACCGCCTCAATTTCTTTTCGCTGGGCGCGGGTCAGCTTTGTTTTTTCTGGTTCTTTTGGGATTTCTTTTTTGGACAATGGCCTTTACCTCCTGTTCCATTTGATGCTGCCGCATAAGGGCGGCGTAGGCGTTGTTGGTCTGGTAGGGGCGCTCCTTGGGGCGGAGAAAGCAGCACTGAATCATCTGCATTACCACCACTTCAAGGGGCTGGCCGTGACGCTCATACATGGCAAGCAAAAAGCCCGGCAGCATGATAAAGACCATAAGCAGGGCCGCCGCACTGGTGGAAAGATAGTCACGGGTGAGAAAGTATAACGGAACGCCTACCAGCAGCGCCCCGCCAAAACAGATCAGTTGCCGTTTGGTAAGGCCAAACACAACCTTGGATTTCACATGGGTTAAGTCCTTGGGGACAGTTACATAAGCCATCTGACACCTCCTTTCACGACGGGTTCAGGGTAAGATCACATTCCACTTCATTGCCCCACGCATCCCAGCCGGGGCATTTCTGTCTGGCAAACAGCTCCACGCGGGGCAAGTCGCCCGCCAGCTTTACAATCTTGTCACGGGTCACATCCGGCTTTTTACTGTGCTGTTCAATCGGGCTGATAATGAACTGATGGACAGCGGCAGAATGACGTTTCGGTTTGCCGCGCTTTGCCAGCAGGCAGATTTCCGCGTTCCCCCTTGTCCAGTAACCCAGCCCGTAAAACCATGTAGGGCTTTTGCGGTTCTGTTTCAGCCAGACAAAGGCCACCGTCTTGAACGTAAAGCCCCATGCCCGGATAAGCTGCAATGCCTCCGGCAGCATGGGAAATGTGGCCCATAAAAACAGCAGACAGTCCTTGGCGGCCAGTGCTTCCACCGGTAGGGCGCACAGCTCGTCTATGCTCATGGTGGGATAGTGATTTTCCGCTGCACCCGATTTGTTTTTGCACTCATACCGCCACGGCGGATCAGCGTAAATGATGTTATATGTTGAAATAAATGATTTCCTCCTGTGTGTAGTTGATTTTTAATGCGCCGAGAATACGGATTTACTGATGCTGCCGGTCTTGAACAGGCAGAAGCACAAAAGCACCGTGTAGCCCATGCAGCCCCAGATTGCGCCGGATATGTCAGAAGCGGAAGCAATGTTCTGTATCAGCACCGCATAGATTCCGACAACAACCATGATTAAAAAGGCTTGGAAGCCCAGCGCCAGCAGGGATTTCAAGTAGTTCTGGCCCATGCCGCGCCACTCGCTGTTTCCCATAGTGGCAAGAGGGATAGGCCCTAACGAGGTCACGACATAAATTTCAATCATACGCCCGTAGGTCACAAGGAAAATGCAGATGGCGAGGATGTTCATGGTAAGGCCCACCACAAGGGTCTGGAACCACAGGCCCAAAAGCCCGCCCACGCTCATAGCCTCCAACTGGCTTTCAAGGTCAGGTATCAAGCTGTTAAAGTCCACGGACGTTTCCCCGATAATCACACCGGCGCTTTGATTGACGACGCTCTGGGTGGCGTCAAAGATGCCCATGACGATGTTCCATGTGTTGCTGACAATGAGAATGGCAAACGCAGACTTGAAAATCCAGCGGAAGAACATGGAGCTGTCAAAGTCGTGCATATTGTTTTTTTCGGTTATCATCTGTATCAGCTCCATGCACATGACACAGGCAAGGATGGCCGCTGCGATAGGCAGCACCACCGTTTCGGATAGATTTTGCAGCATATTGAAAATGCCGCTGTTCCACGCCTGCGGGGTGGCCCCCACATCGGCGGCGATTTCTCCGACTTTGGCATTTACATTGTCAAACAGCCCGGACAGGTTGCCCGTGATGCCGTCGATCAGAATACCTTTTATCCATTCTTCAATGATTTCACTAATCACGGGTAAACACCTCCTTTCCCGCGCCCTCCCGGTCAGGCCGGGAGAACGCGGAGGGGATTAGTGCGGATGGTTACGGACAAACGCCGGGCTTATCCCAGCAGGCCGGACAGCAGGGGAATCAGGGTCACACCGATCAGCGCCACGCCGCCGCCAGCGACAAGCTGCTTTACGCCCTGGCTCTTAGCGCCGGGGTTGTCCTGGCCGTAGCCCTCCAGAAGATTGACGCCGCCCCAGACGCACAGGCCGCCGCCCAGTCCGATCACGATCGTCTGCAAAGTGTTCACTGC
>JALFXH010000191.1 GCA_022786965.1 Clostridiales bacterium | reverse complement strand
GTTGCGCAGGCGGCTCAGGGTCTCCCGCTCCACCTTGGCATTCTCCTCGGTGGTGCTGATCAGGGTGGCGTAGCCCAGCTGATGGGCGGTGTGCTCGATGCTCTGGACGATCTCCCCAAACACCGTGAACTGTAGTCTCGGCACCACCACGCCGATGGTATGCCGCTTTCCCTGCCGCAGGCCCTGGGCCAGCACATTGGGCTGATAGCTCAGCTCCTTGACGGCGGCGAAGATCCGGGCCTTGGTGTCCGGATGAACATATGATGTGTTGTTCAGCGCACGGGAAACGGTGCTCACGTCCACACAGGCCAGCTTTGCCACGTCCTTTAAGGTTGCCATGGTATTCCCTCCCGCAATCGTTTGTATATACGCCTTTGTGCAATCGTTTGTATATGCTCTATATTATAACAGAGAACCGCAAGATACGCAAGAGAAAGTTACCTGTCAGGCATATGTGCATAATGCTCAATTTTTCTTCTATAAAGTGTGTAAATATCACAGTTTGTGCAAGAAATTGCAAGGCATATGCAATTCCTTGCATGGTAGGCAAAATCTATTGACGGATTTTCTGCGGCGTGATAAGATACAGCCATCAAGAGCACAAACGATTGCACAACTCAATCCGAGGCCGCCGGCGCGCAGCGGACGACGAAGGAGTCGGGTAACCGAAGACCGAAAACAAAATTATAGAATAATAAAGGAGAATTTATCATGGCTAAGGTTAAGACTTTCAAGACCATCTTCCCCGCTGTTTCTGTTCCTCTGAAGGATGACTACTCCATCGACGAGCCCGCTTTCCGCGCTTACCTGCGCTGGCTGAAGACCTTCTACGGCAAGGGCATCGAGGGTCTGGTTGTCAACGGCCACACCGGCGAGATCACCGGACTGACCCGGGCTGAGCGGAAGTACGCCACCCAGATCTGCGCCGAGGAGTGCGGCGACGTCATGACCATCATCTCCGGTGTCAACTGCGAGAACACCGCCGAGTCCATCGAGATGGCCAAGGAAGCCAAGGAAGCCGGCGCTGACGGCATCCTGCTGATGCCCCCTCATATGTGGCTGCGCTTCGGCATGAACCCCAACGCTCCTTTCGAGTACATCAAGGACGTAGCTGAGGGCGCCGACATCGACATCGTCATCCACCTGTACCCCGCCACCTCTAAGGCCTTCTATCCCGTGGAGACCCTGATCAAGATGTGCAAGGAAATCGACCACGTCAAGTGCATCAAGATGGGCACCCGCGTGACCTCCATCTACGAGCACGACGTCCGTCTGCTGCGGCAGGAGTGCCCCGACATCTCCCTGATCACCTGCCACGACGAGACCCTGTGTGTCTCCTGGTTCCCCGGCATGGACGGCGCTCTGATCGGCTTCGCCGGCTGCGTGCCCGAGCTGATCTGCCCCGCCTGGGACGTGTTCAAGAATCCCGACAAGCACACCCTGAAGGAAGCTCAGGACTGGTCCAACCGGATCTACCACATTTCCCAGGCCATCTATGGCGGCGGTCAGCCCTCCGGTGAGGCTCACGCCCGTCTGAAGGAAGCTCTGTACCAGAGAGGCATCCTGCCCTCCGCCCGTATGCGCAAGCCCGTTCTGCCCCTGAACCAGGAGGAGAAGGACTGGGTTGCTCTGGGTCTGGAGCGCAGCCAGCTGCCCAAGGTTGACATGGAGCAGTTCAAGTAAGAATAAACCACTTCCCGTCATAGATATACAATTGGGGAGCGCTGCCATAAGCGCAGCGCTCCCTTTTTGACCCTAAATACAGCAAAACACTCCTCCGGCGGCGTAAAAAAGGTTCCCCAACCATTTCCAACCCGCCGCCAGAGGAGCGTGCCCGTATGACAACCACCCGGACAGGCAGCATTATACCACTATGCGTGTCTGTTTTGCAAGTGGTACAGCGCACTCTCCGGGCCAAATAGTAAGGAGCGTCTTCAATGAGCGAAAATAATCAGGTCTTCGGCTCCGATATTAAGCGGCTGCCCCTGAAAGACCTTGTCAAGAGAATCGGCCCCGGCCTCATCGCCACCGGCATCGTCATCGGTCCCGGCGCCATCACTACCGCCGCCATGCTGGGCGCCAACTACGGCTACGCCCTGCTGTGGATCATGATCCCCATTATCTTCATGGGCATCACCTTTATGATGACCACCAACCGTCTTGCCATTATGACCGGCATGCCCACCATCCACGCCATCCGAAAGTACTACGGCCCCATCGCCTCCGGTGTGGTCAGCGTGGCCACCTTCGCCGCCTGCCTGTTCTTCACCATGGGCAACATTTCCGGCACCGGCGCGGGCATGAATCTGATCACCGGCCTGAACTGGAAGATTGGTTCCGCCATTATGCTGGCAGTAATCGTGTACTGCTATTTCACCAGAAACGTCTATTCCAAGGTTGAGAAGGTCATCACCGTCTGTATCCTTGGCATGATTGTTTCCTTCTACGCCACCCTGATCGGTGTGGGCGGCCCGGACTGGAGCCAGTTCGGCAAGGGTATTGTGGGCTTTGCCCTGCCCGCCGGCAGCCTGACCACAGCCCTGGCCTTTGTGTCCACCAACGCCTCCGTCACCACCGGTGTGTACAACACCTACCTGGGCAAGGAGAAGAAGTGGAAGAAGGAAGACCTGTTTAACGGTGTTATGTTCACCGACGCTCTGGTGCACATTCTCAGCGTGGTGCTGATCTCCGGCGCCATCATTCTGGTGGGCGCCATTGTGCTGAATCCCACCGGTCAGAAGATCAAGGCTCCCGCTCAGCTGGCGGAAATGCTGGTGCCCATCATGGGCAACGCCGCCCGCTACATCATGGGTATCGCCCTGCTGGGCGCCGGCTTCTCATCCTTGCTGGGCAACACCCAGCGCGGCATGGTGCTGCTGGGCGCGGGCTTCGATAAGGACATCAGCCTGGAGTCCAAATTCGTCCGTATCGGCTGCATTCTGTGCCTGGCCTTCGGCGCTGTTGTCTGTTACAGCTACGGCGGCTCTCCCACCCAGCTGATCTTCCTGGCAAATCTGGGCACCTCTGTGTCTACGCCCGTTGCCGGCCTGTTCATCACCTTGCTCATTTGGCGCAAGGATGTGAACGAGGGCTACAAGGCCCCCACCGCCCTGCGGATCTGCATGACCATCAGCTACGTTTTCGTGCTGATCATGACCGCATCCGCGCTGATCAAGCTCTTCAGCTGATCCCCGTGTTTGACAGACACGAATTCCTTCTTACAAAGAATCCCTTCCCGGCGTCCCGGGAAGGGATTCTTTATTCGGAAACGCCGTATGCTGGGGGCATCATCATTTTCCTCTTCCCTTTTGGGCCAATTGGTGCTATGATAGCTTTTGAAAACATACAGAAGAAGGTCATCGTCATGAAAACCAAACTGCTGGTCATCAACCCCGGTTCTACCTCCACCAAGGTGAGCTACTTTGAGGAGGAAACCAATGTGTACACCGAGAGCATCTTCCACGATGCCCCGGTGCTGCTGCAGTACCCCACCACCAACGACCAGATGCCCATGCGCAAGCAGGTCATTCTGGACTTCCTGAACAGCCATGGCATGACCCCGGCGGATATCGACGTATTCGTGGGCCGGGGCGGCTGCGCTTATTCCCAGAAGTCCGGCGTCATGGAAATCGATCGGCAGCTTGTTCTGGACACCGCCGCGGACAAGGGCGGCAGCGATCACCCCGCCAAGCTCGGGGTCATGCTGGCCTATGAGCTGGGCAGCGAGTACCACAAGCCCATGTACACCGTGAATCCAACCAACGTGGACGAGCTGTGCGACTACGCCCGGCTCACCGGCATCGCGGGGCTGTACCGCCGGGCCCAGACCCATGTACTGAACCAGAAGGGCATCGCCGCCATCCATGCCAAATCCCTGGGAAAGCGGTATGAAGACCTGAACCTCATCGTCTGCCATGTGGACGGCGGCATCACAGCCACAGCCCACGCCCGGGGCCGCATGATCGACAGCACCGAGGGTGCCGGAGGCGACGGCCCCTTCACCCCCACCCGGCTTGGCTCCATCCCGGTGATGGAGGTGCTGCAATATCTGGATGAAGGCCACACTACGGATCAGATGCGTGCCATGCTGTCCCGCTCCGGGGGGTTCGTCAGCCACTTCGGCACCTCTGACGCAGCGAAAATCCACGCGCTTGTGGACGCGGGCGACAAAAAAGCTTCTACCGTCTGGAATGCCATGATCTACCAGCTTTGCAAGTCCATTGGCGCCATGGCGACGGTGCTGGATGGCAGGGTGGACGGCATTCTGCTCACCGGCGGGCTTATGCGCTACGATGACATCCGGGCAGGCGTTGAGCAGCGCTGCGGCTGGATTGCCCCCATCAGCGTCTATCCCGGCGAGTGCGAGCAGGAAGCCATGGCCAGTGCGGTTCTGGAGGTCCTCCGGGGAGAGCGTCAGGCCAGCCGCTACACAGGGGCCCCCGTTTTCCAGGGATTTGATTGGGAACAATAAGCAGCGGAACAGAGGCCGCTAACGAATGGGGTGCAGTTCAGGAGCTTCATATGGAAATTATCAACTTTTCCGAGTGAACGTTTTCCGTTGTATATCCGTACAGCAGGAATAATCCCGGGTGATTCGTCACCCGGGATTGTGTATTGACCCCTGTTTTACCACGGGCAGTTGTTTTCCGCCTTCCAGTTTTCCAGCCACCGGGCCTCGGTGGTGCTGTCGGCATTGATATTCACCCGGGCGGAATAGCCGCCCTGCCACACGCCGCCACTTCTCAGATATTCCGCGTAGGCGTAGTGTTCCAGTTCCTCACCGATCAGGCCCACCAGCCAATCGTGGGTAACGCCCTGTTCGTCTAGGTATTGATAGTTGAAGGCTTTGGTTTGGGACACCTGATCGGTAATGTCTATGTTTTCCCCGTTGACAATAAAATACATCCGCCCGTCCCGGATTTCCACCGGCTCCGTCAGATTGTCGGTAAAAATCCGAACCTCCGCGCCGTCATCGTACTGGGTAATCGCCATATTGCCGCCCCAGCCGAAAAGCTGGCGCACGCTGTCCGCAGACACCGTAATGGTCATCAGGCTGATAACTGCCGCCAGAAGCAGCAGCTTGACTGCGTTTTTTCTGTGTTTCTTCTGAGTATTCTGTTCCATAATTGCCTCCCAATCGGTTCGCGTGGAGGCGTGGAGCACGGAAAAAGCCTTTTTATACTTGTCCCGGTTATTCATCGTCCCATACCTCCTGTAGATTCTTTTTGAGCAGCTGCCGTCCCCGGCTCAGGCGCACCTTCACGTTGCTTTCCGTCAGTCCCAGAATCCTCCTGATTTCCGCCACGGTGTAATCCTCATAATAAAACAGATGAATCACAAGGCGGTACTTTTCCGGCAAACCCATGACCTCCCGGAAAATCTCCCGGGATTCCCCGGAGTCAAATTCCAGCGTCTCCATATACGCTTCCAGCGGCACAGTATTGCGCCGGAAGAAGGAACGACTGACATTTTTCGCGCAGTTGATGGCCACCCGCAGGAGCCACGCCCGGATGTGCTGCTCGCTTTCAAATTGTTTTTCGCTTGTGTGGTAGCGCAGCAGGGCTTCCTGTGCCGCGTCCTCGGCGTCAGCGGCGTTGCCGCTGACCTGAAACGCCGCCGCGAACAGACGGTCACGGTAGGTTTCCGCCAGCGCCTGGGTATCCATTCTCATGAGCGATCCCTCATTTTTCTTCGATTGAAAGGCCTTTCATATAGAATACAATTGAGCGGGCCAAAAGGTTACAGAGAAACCAACGACTTTCACAATTATCTGACCTGCGAATACAAAAGCTCCCCAGTCTTACGACTGGGGAGCCATTTTACTTATTGACCGTTTCGAGAATTACTCCAGGATCTCGGTGACAACACCGGAACCAACGGTACGGCCGCCCTCGCGGATAGCGAAACGCAGGCCCTTCTCGATAGCGATGGGGGTGATCAGCTCGACGCTCATAACAACGTTGTCGCCGGGCATGCACATCTCAGTGCCTTCGGGCAGGGAGATGATGCCGGTAACGTCGGTGGTACGGAAGTAGAACTGGGGACGATAGTTGTTGAAGAAGGGAGTGTGACGGCCGCCCTCTTCCTTGGACAGGACGTAAACCTGGCCCTTAAACTTGGTGTGAGGATGGATGGAACCGGGCTTGCACAGAACCTGACCACGCTCGATGTTCTTCTTGTCGATACCACGCAGCAGAGCGCCGATGTTGTCGCCGGCTTCAGCGTAGTCCAGCAGCTTGTGGAACATCTCGATGTCGGTAACGACGGTGGACAGCTTGTCCTCACGCAGACCAACGATCTCGACGGGCTCGTTCTTCTTGACAACGCCACGCTCCACACGGCCGGTAGCAACGGTACCACGGCCGGAGATGGTGAAGACGTCCTCAACGGGCATCAGGAAGGGCTGGTCAGCCTTACGGTCGGGAGTGGGGATATAGTTGTCAACAGCGTCTATCAGCTCCTTGATGCAGGCATACTCGGGAGCGTCAACGTCCTTGGACTCGGAAACCAGAGCGTTCAGAGCGGAACCCTTGACGATGGGCACATCGTCGCCGGGGAACTCGTAGGTGGACAGGGTCTCGCGGACCTCCATCTCGACCAGCTCCAGCAGCTCCTCGTCGTCAACCTGATCGCACTTGTTCAGGAACACAACGATGGCGGGCACGCCGACCTGACGGGCCAGCAGCAGGTGCTCCTTGGTCTGAGCCATGGGGCCGTCGGTAGCAGCGATAACCAGGATAGCGCCGTCCATCTGAGCAGCACCGGTGATCATGTTCTTGATATAGTCGGCGTGGCCCGGGCAGTCAACGTGAGCGTAGTGACGGGCGTCGGTCTGGTACTCAACGTGAGCGGTGTTGATCGTGATACCACGAGCCTTCTCCTCGGGAGCCTTATCGATGGAAGCGTAGTCCTCGAACTCAGCGTAGCCCTTCATGGCCAGGTACTTGGTGATAGCGGCGGTCAGAGTGGTCTTGCCGTGGTCAACGTGGCCGATGGTGCCAATGTTAACGTGGGGCTTATTTCTCTCAAACTTCTGCTTTGCCATTTGAAATATTCCTCCTAGTTAATGATTGTAATTTTAATTAACAACTTAGGTTGGTGCGTCGCCGCACATCGTGTACATCATACTACACAAGCGCGGGAAACACAAGAGAAATTTTGCAATTTCCCGGAAAAAACTACTTTTTCTGTGGGAAGCGGAGCCTCCCACAGAAAAGGAAGCACGGTTAGTCTCTGCCCCGGGCCTTGATGATCTCTTCGGTCTTGGACTTGGGCAGCTCGGAGTTGTGGCTGGGCTCCATGGTGTAGTTGCCGCGGCCCTGAGTCTTGGAGCGCAGGTCGGTGGCGTAGCCGAACATCTCCGCCAGAGGCACGTTGGCGTCCACCTGGACAGCACCGGTACGGGTGATCTGGCCCAAAATGTTACCACGGCGGGCGGTGATGTCGCCGATGACGGTGCCCATATACTCATCGGGTACGGTGACAGAAACCTTCATGATGGGCTCCAGAATGACGGGATTCGCCTTCCGGCAGGCCTCCTTGAAGGCCATGGAACCGGCGATCTTAAAGGCCATTTCGGAGGAGTCCACCTCGTGGTAGGAGCCGTCGAACAGGGTGACCTTCACGTCCACAACGGGGTAGCCGGCCAGAACGCCAGCCTCCATTGCGCCCTGAATACCGGCGTCAACAGCGGGGATATACTCCTTGGGGATGGCTCCGCCCACAACGGCGTTGATGAACTCGTAACCCTTGCCGGGCTCGTTGGGCTCCACACGGATCTTGACGTGACCGTACTGGCCCTTACCGCCGGACTGACGGGCATACTTGGTGTCCTGCTCAACGCTCTTACGGATGGTCTCCTTGTAGGAAACCTGGGGAGCGCCAACATTAGCCTCCACCTTGAACTCCCGGAGCAGACGGTCAACAATGATCTCCAGGTGCAGCTCGCCCATGCCAGCGATGATAGTCTGACCGGTTTCCTTGTTGGTGTAGGTCCGGAAGGTGGGGTCCTCTTCAGCCAGCTTGCTCAGAGCAATGCCCATCTTCTCCTGACCGGCCTTGGTCTTGGGCTCGATGGCGACCTCGATAACAGGCTCGGGGAACACCATGGACTCCAGAATGATGGGATGGTTCTCGTCGCAGAAGGTGTCGCCGGTGGTGGTGTTCTTCACGCCCACAACGGCAGCGATATCGCCGGCGTAAACCATGTCGATATCCTCACGATGGTTTGCGTGCATCTGCAGGATACGGCCCATACGCTCCTTGGTGTTCTTGGTGCAGTTCAGCACGGAAGTGCCCTTCTCCAGGGTACCGGAGTACACGCGGAAGTAGCACAGCTTGCCGACATAGGGGTCGGTAGCGATCTTGAAGGCCAGAGCGGAGAAGGGAGCCTCGTCGGAAGCGGGACGGAAGTCCTCTTCCTCGGTCTCGGGGTTGATGCCCTTGATGCCCTTCTTGTCCAGGGGGCTGGGCATATAGTCAACCACCGCGTCCAGCAGCTCCTGAACGCCCTTGTTCTTGTAAGAGGTGCCGCAGACCACGGGCACCATCTCGTTAGCGATGGTAGCCTTGCGGATGCAGGCCTTGATCATGTCGATGGGAACCTCTTCGCCTTCCAGATACATCATGGCGATGTCATCGTCCAGGCAGGAAACGGCGTCCATCAGCTTCTCGTGGTACTCGTTGCAGATGTCCACCATATCCTCGGGGATATCCTCAATGCGCACGTCCTTACCCAGCTCATCATAGAAGACGTTGGCCTTCATGGTGATCAGGTCCACGTTGCCCTTGAAGAAGGACTCGGAACCGATGGGCAGCTGGATGGGCACCGCGTTGCACTTCAGGCGCTCGTCGATCATGTTCAGAACCCGGTAGAAATCGGCGCCCATGATGTCCATCTTGTTGACGTAGATCATGCGGGGCACCTTGTACTCGTCAGCCTGACGCCAGACGGTTTCGGTCTGGGGCTCGACGCCGCCCTTGGCGCACAGAACGGTGACAGCACCGTCCAGAACACGCAGGGAACGCTCCACCTCCACGGTGAAGTCCACGTGACCCGGGGTGTCGATGATGTTCAGGCGGCAGCCCTTCCAGAAACAGGTGGTAGCAGCGGAGGTGATGGTAATACCACGCTCCTGCTCCTGCGCCATCCAGTCCATGGTGGCGGAGCCGTCATGGGTCTCACCGATCTTGTAGTTCTTACCGGTGTAGAACAGAATACGCTCGGTGGTAGTGGTTTTGCCGGCATCGATGTGAGCCATGATGCCGAAGTTTCTGGTATTCTCCAGAGAATACTGTCTAGGCATTGGGTTTCTCCTTTATTACCAGCGGAAGTGGGCGAAGGCCTTGTTGGCTTCGGCCATCTTGTGGACGTCCTCGCGCTTCTTCACAGACGCGCCGGTACCGTTGGCAGCATCCATGATCTCAGCGGCCAGCCGCTCCTTCATGGTGTTCTCGCTGCGGCTGCGGCTGTACTGGGTGATCCAGCGCAGACCCAGGGTCTGACGGCGGTCGGGACGGACTTCGATGGGCACCTGGTAGGTGGCGCCGCCCACACGGCGAGCCTTCAGCTCCACAGCGGGCATGATGTTTTCCATAGCCTGCTGGAAGACTTCCAGACCGTTCTTGCCGGTCTTGTTCTCGACGATTTCGAAAGCACCATAGACGACCTTCTGGGCAACACCCTTCTTGCCGTCCAGCATGATGCTGTTAACGAGCTTGGTAACCAGAACGGAATTGTAATTGGGATCCGGAAGGACCTCTCTCTTGGGAACATTACCTCTTCTGGGCACTTTGCTTCCCTCCTTCATAATATAATGATTTCATCGGTACTCGAAAGTGTTACTTTCGTGGTGCCTGGCCAGAGGTTTTTATACTATATATAAAAACGCTGTGGCAAGGCCTTGCCTTGCGAAAGGCGTGGGGAAAAGTCAAATTTGGGTGACAGCAGAAAAATTACTTCTTCTTGCCGGCCTTGGGACGCTTGGCGCCGTACTTGGAACGGGACTGCATACGGTTCTGCACGCCCTGGGTATCCAGAGTGCCGCGGATGATGTGGTAACGCACACCGGGCAGGTCCTTAACACGGCCGCCACGAATCAGCACCACAGAGTGCTCCTGCAGGTTGTGGCCAACACCGGGAATGTAAGCGGAAACTTCCATACCATTGGTCAGACGCACACGGGCGATCTTACGCAGGGCGGAGTTAGGCTTCTTGGGGGTGGTGGTACGGACAGCGGTGCACACGCCGCGCTTCTGGGGGGAGGGCAGGCTGGTAGCCTTGTTCTCCAGAGTGTTCAGACCTCTCTGCAGAGCGGGAGCGGTGGACTTGTAGGTGACCTGCTGACGGCCATTTCTCACGAGCTGGTTAAAAGTAGGCATCAATTTTCTCCTTTCTTTTGTTCTCGCCTTTCAGGCGGGTATCTATTCTACGGATTTTCTCCGATAGAACCGGATTCACGGACGACGGCAGCTGCGGCCGCGCCCACCTCGATACCGCAGGCGCGTCCAAGCTCGGACATGCTGCTGATCCAGGTAATTTGGATATTGCGCCGGCTGCACATCATTTCGATGGGACCGGTGATGGCGGGATCGGCGTTTTCCGCCAGGAAAACGCACCGGGCGCGGCCGGATTCCACAGCCTTTTTCAGCTGCTTCGCGCCGACGACCAGTTTCCCCTCCGGGAGCGGAGGCAAACTGCTGCACTTCGGTATTTTACAATCATTTTTCTTATCCATACAAAACCATATTATACGCGATTTTTCGGAAAAGTCAACAAAAATATGGAGAAAAATTGTTGGATTTGCTCTCACGGACAATTGTCCTCTCACCGGAGGCAAAACCCAGCCCCTCGGCAAGCGGGGCCGGGCAGATGCTGTTTTATGTTGTTTCCGGCTGCTCCGGGGTCTCCTCGAAGCCGTCGAACAGGTCCGTGGCGGAGGCCTCCGCCGCTTCCCTGCCCTGCATGACGGCCTCAAACTGCTCGCCGGTCATGGATTCCTTTTCCAGCAGGAAGTCCACCACCCGGTAAAGCTTCTCCCGGTTGTCCGAGAGGATCTGCCGGCACTGGTCATAGGCCCGGTCGATCAGCGCCTTGACCTCGTCGTCGATGGTCCCGGCCACCTTCTCGGAATAACTCTTGGTGGTCTGGTAATCCCGGCCGATGAATACCTCGCCGCCGTCCAGATAGGATACGGTGCCCAGCTTCTCGCACATGCCGTAGCG
>JALFXH010000179.1 GCA_022786965.1 Clostridiales bacterium | reverse complement strand
GGTAGGTTACACCCCCTTCTCCTGAGGGAAAATGTAAGAATTCTGTAAATAATTTACCCGTCAGAAATATTTTCTATTGACCAAATAGAAAAATAAGGATAGAATAGAGGGAGCATGAGTAAAAATAATCGTAAGCGGAATCCCCGCGACAGCGAACAGATACATAGGAGGAAGAGTAATATGTCCGAGAATATGCCCGATCGCGTGGTAAAAATTAAGGTCATCGGCGTAGGCGGCGCCGGCAACAATGTTATCAACCGGATGATCGATGCCGGTGTGGGCGGCGTGGATTTCGTAGTCGTGAACACCGATAAGCAGGATCTCAACAAATCCGTTTGCAAGAATAAGCTCCAGATCGGTGAGAAGCTCACCGGCGGCATGGGCGCCGGCTCCAAGCCGGAGATCGGCAAGAAGTCTGCCGAGGAATCCCGGGCTGCCATCTCCAAGGCTCTGGAGGGCACCGACATGGTCTTCATCACCGCCGGTATGGGCGGCGGCACCGGCACCGGCGCGGCTCCCATCGTTGCGGATCTGGCCCACGAGGCCGGTATCCTGACCGTGGGCGTTGTCACCAAGCCCTTCAAGTTCGAGGGCGCCAACCGGATGCGGCAGGCCGAGCAGGGCATTGCCGACCTGAACGGCAAGGTGGACTCCCTGATCATCATTCCCAACGACCGTCTGAAGTACGTCACCGACCAGAAGATCACCTTTGCCAACGCTTTCGGCATTGCCGATGACGTGCTGAAGCAGGCTGTCACCTCCATTTCCGAGCTGGTTGGCTTCTGCAAGAATGTTATCATCAATCTGGACTTTGCCGACGTGTCCGCCGTCATGAAGGACGCGGGCCGTGCCCACATGGGCGTGGGCACCGCTTCCGGCAGGGAGAAGGCCGAGCAGGCCGCTACCGCCGCCGTTTCCAGCCCTCTGCTGGAGACCTCTATCAACGGCGCTACCGGCGTGCTGGTGAACGTCACCGGTTCCTCCGAAATGACCCTGGACGATGTGGAGACTGCTGCCGGTATCGTGCAGGAGGCCGCCAATCCCGAGGCGAACATCATCTTCGGCGCCACCATTGCCGATGATTTCCAGGACGAGATGCGGGTCACCGTTATCGCCACTGGCTTTGAGATGAAGCCCGAAACCACCTCCTTTGCGCCCAGAGCCGCAGCCGGTGTTGCTCCCAAGGGCAAGCCCTCCGCCCCCAGCTTCGTGCCTGAGGACATCGACACCCCTGTGGCGGCGTCCAAGCAGCCCACTAAGCCCGCGGACATGAGCGACATCGATGAGATTTTCAGCATCTTCAAGCGGTAAGACCTTTTCATCCCGGCCCCAAGCGGGTCGGGATGTTTTGTGTGAGGAGGAATCCCATGAGCGCCTATGAAGCGCTGGCGGCCAGCTATGACCGCCTGACAAACGATGTGGATTACAGGGCCACAGTGGACTTCTACCGGGAGATTCTTGCACAGGAGGATCTGCACCCCAGAACCGCTGTTGACCTGGCCTGCGGCACGGGAACGGTCAGCGTGCTGCTGGCACAGCAGGGCCTGCGGGTCACCGGTGTGGATCTGTCCGAGGAAATGCTGACCATGGCTCAGCAGAAGGCGGAGGGATTGGAAAACCCGCCCCGTTTTGTCTGCCAGAGTCTGCAACAGCTGACGCTCCTCAGAGGAGTCGATCTTGCTGTGTGCGCCCTGGACAGTCTGGACTACATCACGGACCCCCAGGACTGTGCCGAAGCAATCCGCCGGGTCTACCGGGCGTTGAATCCCGGCGGCATCTTTATTTTTGACGTGAATACCCCGGAAAAGCTGCGGGCAATGGACGGACAGGTGTTTCTCGATGAGGATGAGGATGTGTACTGCGTCTGGCGGGGAGAATTTGACGAAGAGACCAATATCTGCTCCTACGGCATGGATTTGTTCCAGCGGCAGGGCAAGCTTTGGCACCGCTCCTTTGAGGAGCACCGGGAGTACGCCTACAGCGCGGGGCAGCTGACGGGCTTTTTGAAGGCGGCGGGCTTTAACGGCATACGGGTCTACGCAGACCGTCGCATGGAGCCGCCGCAGCCCGGGGAGCAGCGGATTTATTTGAAAGCGAGAAAGGGAAGAATAATACGATGAAGGATTATCTGGTTCGGGGCATGAGCATGGACGGCTTCGTAAAGGTCGTGGCCATCCGCTCCACGGAGCTTGTCCGCCGGGGCGCGGAGATTCAGAAGACCACCCCCAACGCCACAGCGGCCTTTGGACGGGCATTGACGGCGGCATCCATGATGGGCAATATGCAGAAGGTGGAGAACGGCTCCATGACCCTGCAAATTCGCGGCGGCGGCCCCATCGGCACCATTACGGTGGTGTCCGACGCCGAGGGCAACGTTCGGGGCTGCGTTACGGAGCCGAGAGTGCCTCTGGTAGAGAAGTACCCCGGCAAGCTGGATGTGAGCGCCACCGTGGGCACCAACGGCACCATCACGGTTATCCGTGATTTGCAGATGAAGGAACCCTATATTGGTTCCACGGAGCTGGTGTCCGGAGAAATCGGCGATGACGTGACCGCGTACTTTGCCCAGAGCGAACAGGTGCCCACGGCCTGCGCCCTGGGCGTGCTGGTGGACCGGGATACCAGCGTAAAGGTGGCGGGCGGCTACATTCTGCAGCTGCTGCCCGGCGCGCCGGAGGAGACCATTGCAACGCTGGAGGCGGGCATCCAGAAGGCCGGGGCTGTGACACCCATGCTGGAAGCTGGGATGACCCCGGAGGACATTCTGGGCCAGGTCTGCGGAAGCCTGGGCGTGGTATTTCTGGAAACCTGCGAGGTCAGCTACAAGTGCTACTGTTCCCGGGAGCGGGTGGAGAGCGCCCTGATCAGCCTGGGCAGGGAGGAGCTGACCCAGATTATGCAGGATGGAAAACCCTTCCCGGTGGAGTGCCAGTTCTGCGACACGGTGTATACCTTCACATCGGAGGATGTGGCGGAACTGCTGAAAAAAATCTGATTGCCCCGGTTTTCTGCGAAAAAAACACGAAAAGAATACCGAAGAAATAGAACGAAAAAAATCAGAAAAAAAGCTTGACAAATTGGTGGGTATTGTGTATAATAAGCCACGTCGCTGAGGTGAGCAGCACCGAAGGCGCGTTCGGGAGCATAGCTCAGCTGGGAGAGCATCTGCCTTACAAGCAGGAGGTCACAGGTTCGAGCCCTGTTGTTCCCACCACCAATTTGGCCCGGTGGTGCAGTCGGTTAGCACGCCAGCCTGTCACGCTGGAGGTCGACGGTTCGAGTCCGTTCCGGGTCGCCATTGAAATATCGCGTCAAAGCGGTATGAGGAGATTTCTCCTCATATGCCTCTGTAGCTCAGTAGGTAGAGCAGCGGACTGAAAATCCGCGTGTCGTTGGTTCGATTCCGACCGGAGGCACCAATTTTCACGAAAGATCATGGAATCGATTCAATTTGGTTCCGACGGTCAGCGTCACGGCTTCCAACTGGGGGCCAAGATGCGGGTGTAGCTCATCTGGTAGAGCGCCACCTTGCCAAGGTGGAGGTAGCGGGTTCGAGCCCCGTCACCCGCTCCAAACAGATAAGGAACGCGCAGGGCGTTCCTTATTTCATACGGTACCGTGGCCAAGTGGTAAGGCAAGAGTCTGCAAAACTCTCATTCGCCAGTTCAAATCTGGCCGGTACCTCCATGTTTACCCAACACTTTAGATGCAACTCGGAAAAAGTTGCATCTAAAGTGCTTTTTGCTGGTATTTATTGAAAATATGATATGTATTAGTTCTGTTTTTAAGGGTAAAATGTGAACACGATTTTTTACAACTCCATAGATGCAGACGCCCTTAGAAGCACCTTTTGAACAGGTTCAGACAGATACAACGAAGATATTCGCAGCGCCCTTTTTGATTTGCTCAGAAATTTCAAAAAGGGCACAGCTTATTTATTGAGTTTTCAGAAAGTTATCATATGTGAATTTGCTGGGATTTTTGAGGCGCAGAAGCCTCGAGAATCCCGGCTTTTTTGTTTTCAAAAAGGGCGCTGCCTCTCAGCATCCTTTTCCCAGCCGTTCTCCTGTTTCTGGGAGGACGGCTTTTTTGTTTTCTTAATACAATATCCCGCACCCAAAAAGGGCGCCGGAGGAAATCGAGGTTACAATTGAAGAATCCAAACAAAGCAAGTTCAAAGCCAAACAGAACCAGACCGGAATACCGTTCTCACACAGGGCCTCCCGCCCAGACCGAGAAGCTCATCTGTACAGCAACCCCGCTGTGCGAGGGGTGTCCCTTTCCCGGGCATGGCTTTCTGTGCCAGGGCGGGGATGGAGAATGTATGCGCACGCGACTGATGAAACTATCAGAGAAGGAGGAACCCAAATGAATATGCCATTTCCTAGCCGTGGTCAGGTGGAATTCACCCGGAGTTGCTATCCACCCGGTACACGAATTGTTTTGAGTAGTATGAATGACCCCTATGCCCCGGTAGAATCCGGAACGCGGGGTACCGTGCGGTATGTGGATGATGCCGGTCAAATCGGTGTTGCCTGGGACAACGGGCGCAGTCTTTCGCTGATTCCCGGCGTTGACAGCTTTCGAAAACTGACCCAGCAGGAAATCGCCCAGGAACAGGGCGTGAGTATGGAGGGGATGAAGCTGTGAGCATTCAGAAGATTTCCACAGAGCAGCTCCGCCGCATGGGAGATCAGGAGGGACTTGTTCTCCAAGGCTGCGGCGGCGATCCCCAGGAATGGCTGGATGGTATCAACCAGATTCTCACCGAAGAAGGAATTCTCAAAAAGGGCGCCGGATTCGAGAACGCCTATAGCTTCCACCATGACGGGCTGACCTGCCTGCTGTTCCCCTTCAAGAAAGATATGGAGCTGGATATTGGAAAGCTTGCCGTATGGCGGATGGGAACCCATTCCACCTTCGGCGGCACTTGGCTGTCTGACTACGTTCCCAATCGCCTTGGTGGTTTTGTGCAGGTTCAGGAATCAAAAGCGGAACCTGAGCATGTCAAGCCGGATTGTCCCCTTATAGGGACTGACGGAAATATCTTTCATCTTATGGGTAAAGCATCGGAGACGCTGCGGAAGAACGGGATGCAGGAACAAGCGGAGGAGATGCGCAACAGAATTTTCCAATGCCAGAGCTATGATTCCGCTCTGAGCATTATCGGGGATTATGTGAATATTACCTCTGCCCATCAAGAAAATTGTATGGATATGGAGATGGAGTAAGGCCGCTATGGAATCCGAAAGGAAACCATGGCGGCCTTTTTGCGTTCTTCGGAAAGTATCAGTCCCACATGTGCTTGAGCAGATAGGACTCCAGATCATAGTCATATTTGAACCGCACCCCGGTAATGGACTCGCCGTTCAGGATGGCGGTGTATGCCTTCTGGTGGATTTCATTCTGTTCCCGGTCACCGACAAACAGGTTGTCAGAGATCATCAGGGCGAAGGCGGCGTCAGGGTACTTTGCTTCCAGCTCCAGAACGCTCTCCGGCGCGGCATGACGCAGGGCGTTCATG
>JALFXH010000151.1 GCA_022786965.1 Clostridiales bacterium | reverse complement strand
GTCGGGACGGCATTCAGCAGCGCCACATGGACCACACCGCCGCTGCGCTCCAGCGTCCGGCTCAGAGCGTAGCACAGAATGCGGAAATAGTCGAAATCACACTGCAATGCCCCGGCGGGAGGGTTGGTCTCCTGAATGGTTCTCATGACCTCCTCGATGTTCAGCTCCCGCTCCTCCGGAGCGTGAGCGGCTGCCCGGTAGACAGTACGGGTTTCCTCGCAGGGAGAAACACCAAAATCATCGAACAGCCGCTTGCTCAGCTGCCCATACACCTCCGCCGCGCCCCGGCGGTCGCCGGAGGAGGCCAGAAGCTGCATCAGCTCCCGGGAGAATCCCTCATGGTAGGGCTCCAGCGCGACGCAGCGGCGGCATATGCCGATAGCCTCCTGGCAGCGGCCCCGCTGGGTCAGCAGCTCCACTGCTTCCCCGGCGGCGGAGAGAAACAGGTTGTGCAGGTAGGAGGCCATAGGCACAACCCAGACCTCACCGCTCTGACGGGGCAGAAAATCCCCCCGGTACACGGAAAGCGCTTCCAGAAGATTTTGCAGCCGCTGTTCCGGGTCCTCAGTTGCCTGCTTGCACAGCGCTTCAAAACGGTCGCTGTCCAGTTGACCGCCGCCGTTCCACTGGTAGCCGCCCCTGCAGCGCTGAATCATATCTCGCCCCATTGCCGGGCTGAGCTGTTCCAGCAGCCCGCGGGCACGGTGCATGGTGATACGCAAAGCATTTTCCGGGTTGCTGGAATCCGGTTCGCTGCCCCACAGCAGGTCAATGAGCTTGCTCTGGGATACCGGCTGATCCCGGTGGATGATCAGATAGGCAAGCAGTATCCACACCTTCTTGGAGCGGGTGTCCGTGTCCTGCAGCTCCTGGTCCCCCAGCTTCAGGGTAAATCCACCCAGCATTTGAATATTCAGCGCGTCCATGGGAGCACCTCCTTTTTCACACCTATCAGTATAACAAATTCATTTCAGTTTTCAAGAGAAGAGTGAAAGAAATGGAGAGAAATTCTGTTTCTGTAATACATTGCCCCCATCCTACGGGGGCAATCAGACCGTGTCGCCTTGATACAATAAAAAACTTTATCAAGAAAGAGTATGAACCCGGTGGATGGGTGGTCCGGCGGCAGCGTTTAGCGAATCCCGCCCCTCTGTAGAGAAGGGCGGGATTTGACGGTTTATGGACGGTTATTGCACACCGTTGATTTTCTGGAACCAGCCCATGGTCTCATCATCGATATACAGCGGCGCATTGTTGATCTTGGTGTAGGTAGTGGAACGGATGGCAGGATAGGCCGCGCCGATGCCCACGAAGCTGAACCAGTTTCCGTAGCACCAGCCATAGCCCCGCGCCGCCATGGTTTCGATCATATCCGTCAGATAGGCCTGCATGGTCTCATCGGTGAACCGTTCCCGACGGACACTGTTGCCATAAGAAACAGCCGGGGCCCAGCCGCTGACCATGTAGCCCACGCTGTACTGCTCCGCCGTTGCCGCCACCGAGTCGGGAGTTATCCAGCCGTAGGCCCGGTTGGTCATGACCGCCTCCGCATCGATCAGCGTGCCGCCGTTTTCATAGGGCCATGCTGCCTGCGCAAACAGCCTGTCCACCGCAGCCCGCTTCACACTTCCGCCGATCTCAAAGGCTTCCGGCCAGTGGGTCTTGCTTGCAAGCGCAACGCCCATCTCCGCCATACATTCGCCGGTACATTTGCCGGAAATCTCCGCAATGACGCACCGATCAGGAGAGACTTCCCGGATGGCTTCTACGACTGTCGGGAAGAATTGCGCATAGTAATTCTCCGCCAGGATTTCCGGCTCATGGAACATGGTAAAGCTCAAATAGGTATTGGGAATCTCCGCGTACCGCCGCGCCAGCAGCTGCCACTGTTCTGCCAGAGGCTGCGCGTATTTTGCCTTGGCGAAAATGCCATTCGGGGTCATCTGTTCCGGCCAGCCCATCACCTTTGCGCAGGCCAGATTCACATGAATATCCCGTTCCATGCACCATGCGATGATCCGATCCAGCTCTTTCAGGTGGGTCTCATTCAGCATTCCCTCATGGGGCTTGGTTCCCCAAAAGTAATTGTCGTTCTCCGCATGGTAATACCGGAAATCAAACAGGATCTTCACATAGTTAAATCCCGCGTCCTTGATGGTCTGAATCTCGTTTTCATAAATCTTTGTGTCCACCTTCGGGTCGTCGTCACTGCCATCCTCCTTGGTCAGGAGATCACGCATCATGACACCATGCCACTGGCTGGGCAGCTCCGCGCAGCTTGCTTCCGGCAGAGTCGTTTCTCTGTTCAGAAGTTCGTCGGTGATGATGGAAGTATCGTAGGTGAGAGCATCCGCATACGCTACCATTTCGGGTTCGGGAGCTTTGGAATTGTAATACCGCAAGGTCAGTTCCACCACTTCACCAACGGTTATTTCCTCTGCCGGATTCAGACACCCGTTTTCATCAACGACCATTAGCTTTGCGCCTGTGGTTCTGTCATACGCCCTGCTGCCCCAGTCCACAGGATTCTGAGAGCCGCAGGTATAAAATACACCTTCTCCCCACTCTACCGGCTCCATAGATTGGTAGTCTGCCAGATTTTCCGCTTTTCTGCGTTCACTGTCATTCCAAATACAGTCCATGGCATCGGCAAAGCCTGACCAATAGCTATGCGCAAGGACAGCGTCATCGTCATACCATTTTGAGAAATAGGCGCCTTTGAAATTCTCTGTGACATTGTTTCCGGCGCTAACTTCGATAAAAATCAGCTCAGGGTCTGCTCCCCAGGTCATGTATGACAGATTGCTGTAGTAATCCGTAAAAGGAGGGGTATTGTACCGCTCAACTGCCGAAATGTACATTGCCTGAATCAGCCAATATCGGGTCACGGGCAATTCCTTCTGGCTGCTTTCCATAGCGGCTGCCATCACAGCGCTTTCCTCGCCGTACATCTGAACCCGGGCATTCTGCACCATCCGCGCTGCTTCTCCAATGGTGCATTCCCGCTCCAAGTCCTCCATCTGGGAAAGCTCCACGATTCCTACATCCACTGCCTGTCGCTGCCGGTCCGTGAGGGAGTTGTACAGAATCTCCTCCGGGCTCAAGATCGGCTCCGTTGTAGGTTCTGCTGTTTCAGCGGTGGGGGTCGTTGCCGGAACCTGCGGGGCACTCTCCTGCGCCGCTGGCTTGCCGCAGCCGGAAAGCAGGGAAAGCACCATGGTAAGTACCAGCAGCAGGCTCGTCGCTTTTTTCATAGAGGGGTCCTCCTTGTTTAGTTCCTTTTATGATATCGGAAATGCGGGAAAAATGCAAGAATTTTCCATATTTTGGGAACAAAAAGCAGCGCCCTTCTGTTGCGGCACAGGTCATTCCCGACTGGAAAAGAGGGAAATACTAAATGCGCAAAACTGTGAATCCCCGGATTACAACGTTGCCAATTTGTATATGTACCAAAGGAGAACGGATTGCCACGTCCCACGGCTTCCTCGCAATGACAGCGGCAGACGGTATCCGAATACTTGAGTCGGCAGCATTGCCCCGAAGGGGGAAGACCTTGATTCACGAAAGAACAACATTCCTAAGCAGTTCCGGTCGAGGGGCCCCAAAGGACGCGCAATCACTAACCAGCGTCCGCAACGCATCGGCCGGCCGCCATGAGGTCCCGCCCTACGTCAGCTCCTGCTGTTGTTTGGCCAGGACCTGGGTGGTGATCTGGATAAAGTCCCGGATGTACCGGGGCACGAACTCGTCCTTGCGGTAGCAGGCGTAGAGATGGCGGTGGTTTTCGTAGTCCTTCAGGGGGTAGAATGCCCCCCGGCGCTGGCAGCAGTAATCGTCGAAATAGATGCTGGGCAGAATCATGCAGCACCCTGCCTCCAGGGCAACCCTTCGGCCCACCTCCAGGGAGTCGGTTTCCAGCACCACGTTGGGGGTCAGCCCAAAGCGGCGGAACAGCTTGTCCTGGGTGATCCGGGCGGAATGGCCCTTGGTCAAATAGACAAAATCCTCGTTCCGAACAGCCTCCAGCGGCAGCGGCGTGCCGGGGGCGTACTGCCTGACCACCGCCGTGTCCCGGCCAGCCAAAATGCCGATGGTTTCCTTCTCAATCAGCTCATAGGCAAGGCTGGGACTGGTGGATTCCAGCGCCGCCAGCGCCAGATCAATATTTCCCACCCGCAGCAGCTCCTCCAGATTGGCGGAGCCTTTTTCCGTTAGGTCCAGCGTCACGTTGGGATACTGCTGCTGGAATACCGGCAGCACCAGCGGCATGACCTGCATGGCCCGGGTAATGCTGATGCCCAGGCGGAGCCGTCCGGCGTGCTCCTGACGAATCTCCCGAAGCTGGCTCTCCAGCTCGGCGTTGGCGGCGAGAATCCGCTCGGCGGCGTGGAGGTATTTTTCTCCCGCGTAGGTCAGTCGCATAGGACTGGTACTGCGGTCGAAGATGGGCAGTCCCGTCTCCTGCTCCAGCTGCCGGAGCATCTGGCTGAGGGAGGGCTGAGAAACGAACAGTTTTTTGGCGGCGGCGGTGATGCTGCCGCATTCGGCGATGGTTTTCACATACTGCGCCTGCTTGAGATTCATAAAATCAGCCCCCGAATTTGTCAGTTTTCTACAAGAATTATCATATGTTGTTTATCTATAGTATAATGTTTTCCTTATGAAAGTCAAGCAAAAGTCACTTGTTATCAGACCACCTTCCAGGGCGACGGTGTGGATATGCTGGCTGCCCGGGGGCAGATGCTCATTGCCAGCCAGTCCGCTCTCCTTTGGAGAAGCTTTATCTTCGGAGTGCCAAAGGGGATGCGGATTGCCACGTCGGGCTTCGCCCTTCTCACCATTTTCCCCAAAGAAAACCACGGAACGCAAAAAACTTGAAAAACCGTCAGCAACATGGTATTCTATTCTGGTACGAAGGGCTTTCTGACCTGCACACTTACACTTTGAAGGTGATTTTACGAATAACAAAAGAAACCCCATCCAGCTGTTTCTGGAATTCGCGAAGCTCGGCTGCTTTACCTTCGGCGGCGGCTGGAGCATCATCGCCCAGATGCAGCAGCTGTATGTGGAAAAGCGGAAGGAAATAACCCCTCAGGAGCTGCTGGATTTGGCCAGCGTTGCCAAGAGCCTGCCCGGCACCATGATCGGCAACGTGGCTATGCTCTACGGCTACCGGGTGGGGGGCCTGGCTGGGGGCTTTGCCGCCGTATGCGGCATGATTCTGCCGCCGTTTGCGGTGATTGTGGTAATCAGCTTCTTTTATGCCGCTTTCCGCGCGAACCCCTGGGTCAACGCTGCCATGGTGGGGATGCAGGCGGCGGTGGTGCCCATTATTTTCAGCGCCGCCATCAATCTGGTGAAGGGCAGCATGCCCTATCCGCCCTGTGTGCTGCTGATGATCCTTGCCGCGGCGGCCTACTTGTTTACGGATATCAACCCCATAATCCTGGTGATTCTGGGCGTGGTGCTGGGACTGGTTATCGGCAGTTACTATGAAAGGAGGGGCAGCCATGATCCTTCTTAAGCTGTTCTGGAGCTTTATGCTCATTGGCTTCGGCAGCTTCGGCGGCCTTTCCATGATCCCGCAGATTTCAAACGAAGTGCTGAGCCACGGCTGGATGACCGCCGAGCAGGTGACGGACATTGTGGCCATCGCCGAGATGACCCCCGGCCCGCTGGGACTGAACTGCGCGTCCTTTGCCGGTATGCAGGCGGCGGGGATTCCCGGCGCCATCGCCGCGAATCTGGGAGTGCTGATGCCCTCCATTACCCTGTGCGCCATCGCCGCCGTTTTTTTTCACAAGTTTCGCAACAGCCGGGTGATGCAGTGGATTCTGGTGGGGGTCCGGCCCATCTGCCTCGGCATGGTGGTGGGGGTGGTCCTGTCGTT
>JALFXH010000040.1 GCA_022786965.1 Clostridiales bacterium | reverse complement strand
TTATAGGTGGTGTTGCCAATGTGCCGGGTCAGAAACACGGCGTTTTTATCTGCCATAGAACCTCTCTTTCTTGCGCTTTCGGCGCATCCGGTGTATACTGTTGTTATAGTTCCGTTGTTTGTAACCTGCGATTGTGTTACTTCTTTTCTGTGCCAAGCCTGAACATGGCGAAAGCCCCCTTTCTCCTGTGTAAACGAGCGAACGTAACCCAAGTAACTTGTTTTTAGATTACTCTTTCACTAATAGGAGAAATCCGGGGTGCAAAACGGAACCATTTTTGAAAAATCGCAAAATATTTTTTTGAAAAGAGGTGGGGTCATGGCGTATCTGTCTGATGACGAGCTTCTGGATACCGAGGGTGGCTTCACCGGCTGGGACGATGAAATAGACGCTGGGGCGGAAGAAACGCTGGAACAGGCGCTTGCGGAAGAACGTCTGGCCGAGCTGGAAAGTGAGCTGGAGCAGGACGAGCATCCCATCGACTATGAAGCAGAGCTGGAGGACGAGGAAGAGGAAGCTGCCCCGGTCAGCGATAAGCGGCTCAAACGGGAGATGCGGGCCGAGGCCATACGGCGGCTGGAGGAAGCAGCCCGCACCGAAAAGGATTTCCGAGCCGTGGTGGAGGAATGGAACAAGCTGGACCGGAACCGGGAGCGCCGGGAACGGGACCATGAAAACCTCCGTGGGGATGTGCCGCTGGAATATCAGGCGGTCCCGGAACCGAAGCTCATTCCCCGCTGGATGAACAACCCCACATACCGGCAGCTGATGGCCGGGAACTTTCTGGACATCCTGTTTGACTGCCCCTATGAGATGCACAACCTGACCGCCGATTCCTTTATTTCCCGCATGGTGGAGGAACTGAGCGAGGAACACAAGGAAGTTCTGTATTTCCTCTCTTTGCGGCTGTACAGCACCACCCGGCTTGCCGCTGTGCGTGGGCAGTCTGACCGTAACATCCGCAAGCTGCGGAAAACCATCCACAAAAAATTGCAGCGCCAGATGTATGACCATCTGTGCGGCAAGCAGGAGCATGGCGGCAGCCTAACCTTGCGGGAACGCCAGTTTTTGGAGGAATACTCGAAAATTGCAAGGAAACAGGGTAAGGACGCCGTGATCCGGCGGGAGAACAAGACCAAGCGCAGAAAAAAGAAAAACCGCCCCTGATAATTGGGACGATTAAGGAGAAAGGGCGTGTATGATGAAAAATTTATTTGAACAGTCCCGTTCCCATTGGGTGCGGTACGATCATTACGAGCTGAAAACAGCGGAAGATGGCAAGCGGTATATCACCCCCGGCAAGAGCGCAAAGCCGGATGTCTACAATCCGCTGAAAGAGGTCCCCAACATTGTGCTGGATGCGCTGAATGTGGGGATGCTGATGATGGGGCGCAAGCCGGAAGCGGAAGTGGAAAAGGCGGTAATGGAGTTTATTACCCGGTACGGCCTGCTGGGGCTGATGACCGCCCTGCCCACCACACCGTCCTTTATGGACTATGAGGCGGTGTACCTGCCGAAAAACCACTTCATCAAGGAAGAATCCATGGCGACGGACCAATATCTGTCCCTGTTTTACCCCTTTGACCAGCTGGATTTGGTGAAGAAAGGCATTGAATCCACATGGAATGTGTCCGGTGACCGGACGATGGTTGCCCTGACCATGACGTTCATGGACGAGCCGATGGCGAAGAATATGAGCTTCCAGCGGGAATATGCGGAACCCTACGACTGGGTTGCCCAGCAGTTTAAGGATTGGGCCTTTACGCTGACCACGGCCATTTTGTACTACAATGACTATGATTCCATCGACGAGGACGCACGGGGGCTGTATCGCAAGGCCATGGCCGCATTTGGTGGGATTGCCCCCAGCTACCACATTGAGCTGCTGGATAAGCCCACCATTTACTGGGATTTTCACTCCCTGCTGCTGGGTATCCAGATGATGTTCAGCTTCCTGCTGGTGGACGGTGACCAGCCCCTGCGCCTGTGCAAGCACTGCCAGAAGGTGTTCCTGGGCAGTCGGTCCAACGCCGCCTTTTGCAGCCCACGGTGCAAGAACCAGTATAATGTCTACAAGAGCCGGGGAAAGAACCGGACGGATGGAGGTGACGAGGAATGAGCGAGGAACAGGGACTGACCCCGTATGAAACCAGAGAAATCCTCTTTTACAAGACCGAAAATGGAGAAGTGCGGGTGGAAATCCT
>JALFXH010000007.1 GCA_022786965.1 Clostridiales bacterium | reverse complement strand
GATTGGGTCACCGATTCCAGCCGGAAGGAAGGCGACCGGAAGGTATTCGAGAGCACCGGCACCAACACGGACGACAGCGGAAACACCTCTGAGGTTCTGAACGGCTGCTATGTGGTGTACTACCAGGGCTCCACCGACAACAAGTTCCCCATGGTCAACGTCCGCCACATTCTGATCCAGCCCACCCATGCCGCTGACGAGGCCCAGGATGCCCACGCCGACGGCGAAGCCTACTCCGCCGAGGAGCTGGCCGCCGCACGGAAGTCCGCTGAGGATATCCTCGCCCAGTGGAAGAGCGGGGAAGCCACCGAGGACAGCTTTGCCGCCCTGGCCAACGAGCACTCCGCCGACGGCGACGGCACCACCGGCGGCCTGTACGAGAACGTCTACCCCGGTCAGATGGTTGCCGCCTTCAACGACTGGTGCTTTGACAGCAGCCGCAAACCCGGCGACACCGGCATTGTGGAGACCACCTACGGCTTCCATGTCATGTACTTTGTGGGCAATACCGACCTGACCTATCGGGATTACCAGATCGAAAATGAGCTGCGCGCCGCCGATGTGGAGCAGTGGCACACCGATCTGCTGGCTGCCGTTGCCACAACGGACGGCGATACCAAGTACGTCCGCACCGACCTGACGCTGAACGCCGCCGGCTAACAGAAGAATAGAAACCCCTCCCGTGGAAATGATAAGCACGGGAGGGGTTTTTGTGCGCAATGTGAAATTTGGCTTCGGTTTGGCGGGAGCCTGCGCGGGGCTGGTGGCGGGACTGTTTGGCGCCGGCGGCGGGCTGGTGCTGGTGCCACTGCTGACCCTGCTGACGGATATCGAAGAGGATTCCCTGTTTTCCAGCTCCATTTCCATCATCCTGCCCATCTGCCTGGTCTGTATAGCGGTGACGGCAATGTCCGTGGGAATTCCGCTGCGCCCTGCCCTGCCCTACCTGCTGGGCAGCGTCATCGGCGGGCTGTGCGCCGCCCAATGGGGACAGAAAATCCCTGCGCGCTGGCTGCACCGGGGATTGGGGCTGCTGATTCTGTGGGGAGGGTACCGGTATCTATGCTGACATCCTTTCCGGTATGCGTCATCATCGGCTCCGCCCTGGGCTTTCTCACCGGCATGGGCGTGGGCGGCGGAAGCCTGCTGATTCTGTGGCTGACCCTGGCGCTGGGCTTTGATCAGACCATCGCCCGGGGGATCAATCTGCTGTTCTTTCTCCCGGCGTCGGCAATCTGCTGCGTCTTCCGGATTCGGCAGGGCAGGCTGAATCTGAAAAAGTGCCTTCCGGCCATCGTCTGCGGCTGCGCCGCCGCCCTGCTGGGGTCGCTGATTGCCGCCTGGGTGGATACCGAACTGCTGCGAAAGCCCTTTGGGATTCTGCTGCTGGCCACCGGCCTGCGGGAGCTTCTTTACCGGCCTCAGCGGCGCAGATAGGCCAGATACCCTTCCAGAATCAGGGAGGCCGCTACGGCATCCACGGTATTTTTCCGCTTTTTTCCGTGGTAATTGTGCTGGGAGAGGATGTTGTGGGCCTCCACCGTGGTGCGGCGCTCGTCCCACAGATCCACCTCCAGCCCCGTGGCCTCCCGGAGGGTCTGGGCAAAGGCCCGGCACAGCTCCGCCCGGGGGCCTTCGGTGCCGTCCATATTTTTCGGCAGGCCGACCACAATTTTCCCCACATCGTTGTCCTTCGCGATCTTTACGATATCCGCCACGGCCTTTTCCGTCTTCCGGCTGGGCACCACCCAGGTGGTGCCCACGATGCTGCACAGTAGGTCGGAAACCGCCACGCCGGTGCGGGCGTCTCCATAGTCAATTCCCATGATTCTCTTCATATAACCGCTCCTGTTTCCGTATTCCATTTTGATCAGGGTATCACCGCAGAATGGGGCAAGGCGTTTTTCTCCCGCTTCTCCCATTGTGCGGTGATGCCTTAACTTTTTTTGAACAGTCTCTGCCACAGGCCCTCGAGGAAGCCCAGCTCCTCCACATGGCCGGCATAGACCCAGCCCCCCGCTTCTGTCTCGTACCAGAGGTTGCCGGAGGCGTTGAAGACGCTGCCCGTTGCCATCAGGGTTTCCCCAGCTGTGAGGGTTCCCAGCTCCAGAGACCGGGCGTCGGTGCCATTGCTGCAGGGAAGGGTCATGGATCTGGTGTCCAGAA
>JALFXH010000159.1 GCA_022786965.1 Clostridiales bacterium | reverse complement strand
TCTGTCCTGCGCCAGCATCCCAAGACGTTAGCGCTGCCCTTCCGCCCCGATTTGGGCCGCCCCAACCGGGACAACGTCATTGACGGCTACATCAACGGCAACGAGGAGGACGTCTGCGCCGAGGGCATCTGGCAGAACTACTTTACCGAGCAGCCGGAGCGGCTCACCGAGGAAGACAAGAAAGCTTTCCTGGCAAGCTTTGACGGCGTGGCGCTGGGTTCCGACGCCTTCTTCCCCTTCCCCGACAACATCAAGCGGGCCAAGGCCTCCGGTGTCAAGTACATCGCCCAGCCCGGCGGCTCCATCCGTGACGATCTGGTCATCGAAGAGTGCGACAAGAATGGCATGGTCATGGCCTTTACCGGCATGCGGCTGTTCCACCACTAATTTCAGTTGACAGTGTACAGTTGACAGTGGACAGTTGGGGATACAAATTGTCAACTGTCAACTATCAACTGTCAACTCTATCTACTGGGAGGTTTTTTATCAATGAAACTAATGGTTGTCGGTGGTGGCGGTCGTGAACACGCTATCATCAAAAGTCTGAAAAAGAATCCCGAAGTCACGGAAATTTTCACCCTGCCCGGCAACGGCGGCATCGCCGCTGACGCTGCCTGCGTTGCCATCGGGGCTACTGATCTTGACGGCATCGTGAAGTTTGCCGTGGAGAATGCCATCGATTACGCCGTTGTGGCGCCGGACGATCCGCTGGTCTTAGGCTGCGTGGACGCGCTGGAAGCAAAGGGCATTCCCTGCTTCGGTCCCCGCTCCTGCGCCGCCATCATCGAGGGCAGCAAGGTGTTCTCCAAGAACCTGATGAAGAAGTACGGCATTCCCACCGCGGAATATGAAGTATTCGAGGATATGAATGCGGCCCTTGCCTATCTGGACACCGCTCCCGTGCCTACCGTGGTCAAGGCCGACGGTCTGGCCCTGGGCAAGGGCGTGATCATTGCCCAGACCCGGGACGAGGCGAAAAAGGCCGTCCGGGATATGATGGAGGGCGGTATGTTTGGGAAATCCGGCAGCCGGGTGGTCATTGAGGAATTCCTCACCGGCCCCGAGGTTTCCGTGCTGGCCTTCACCGACGGTAACGTGGTGAAGCCCATGGTGTCCTCCATGGACCACAAGCGCATCGGCGACCACGACACCGGCCTGAATACCGGCGGCATGGGCACCGTGGCTCCCAACCCCTACTACACCGCCGAAATCGCCGATCAGTGCATGAAGGAAATCTTCCTGCCCACCATCGCCGCCATGAATGCCGAGGGCCGCACCTTCAAGGGCTGCCTGTACTTTGGCCTGATGCTCACCCCTAGGGGCCCCAAGGTCATCGAGTACAACTGCCGCTTTGGCGATCCCGAGACTCAGGTGGTGCTTCCCCTGCTGGAAAGCGACCTGCTGACCATTATGCGCTCCTGCACCAATGGAACGCTGGCAGATACCGAAGTGAAATTCTCCGATAAAAACGCCTGCTGCGTGATTCTGGCGTCCAACGGCTACCCCACCAGCTACAAGAAGGGCTTTGAGATCACCATGACCGCCGAAGCGGCTGAGCACACCTTCGTGGCGGGGGCCAAGTTGGATGGGGGCAAGCTTCTGACCTCCGGCGGCCGGGTCACCGGCACCACCGCCATTGCGGATACGCTGGAAGAGGCTATCCGGGAAGCCTACCGCCTGTCCGACGGCGTGAAATTTGAGGGCGCTTACCGCAGAAGTGACATTGGTCAGCGGGCTTTGCAGGCATTGAAATAAATCAAGGAGGAAAACCTATGGTTTATCGCGTTTATGTAGAAAAAAAGGAAGGCCAGACCCATGAGGCAAGCAGCCTTCTGGAGGAAATCCGGGACTTTTTGCAGATTCACAGCCTCACCGGGCTGCGGGTGCTGAACCGCTATGACGCGGAAAATATTGACGAAGAACTGTTCCGCTACGCCGTGAACACCGTGTTCTCCGAGCCTCAGGTGGACAACGTCAGCTACGAGGTGCCCCAGGGCCAGACGGTGTTCGCCGTGGAACCCCTGCCCGGCCAGTACGACCAGCGGGCTGACTCCGCCGCCCAGTGCATCCAGATCATCTCCCAGGGCAACCGCCCCACAGTGCGCACCGCCAAGGTCTACGTTCTCACCGGAGATGTAACGGAGGACGAGCTGGCTGCCATCAAGAAGTACGTCATCAACGCCGTGGAGAGCCGGGAGGCTTCTCTGGAGATGCCCGAGACCCTGGCGGTTCAGTACACGATTCCTGAGACGGTGGCTACCGTTACCGGCTTCATCGGCATGGATGAAGCCGCTCTTGCCGAACTGCTGGACAAGCTGGGCCTTGCCATGGACTTAGACGATCTGAAATTCCTCCAGAACTACTTTGCAAGTGAAGAGCATCGTGATCCCACCATCACCGAAATCCGGGTGGTGGACACCTATTGGTCTGACCACTGCCGTCATACCACCTTCTCCACCCATCTGGACAACATCGACATTGCAGACCCCGCTGTGCAGAAAGCCTACCAGCAGTACCTTGCCGCCCGGGTTGAGGTCTACGGCGAGAAAAAGGCCGCGAAGCGTCCCCAGACCCTGATGGACATTGCCACCATCGGCGCCAAGACCCTGAAAAAGCGGGGAATGCTCCCCGAGCTGGACGAGAGCGAGGAGATCAACGCCTGCTCCATCCACATGGATGCCGAGGTAAACGGCGAAGTGCAGGATTGGCTGCTGATGTTCAAGAACGAGACCCACAACCATCCCACGGAAATCGAGCCTTTTGGCGGTGCGGCCACCTGCATCGGCGGCTGCATCCGGGACCCCCTGTCCGGCCGGGCCTATGTCCATCAGGCCATGCGGGTCACCGGTGCGGGGGACCCCCGGAAGTCTCTGAAGGACACCCTGCCCGGCAAGCTGCCCCAGCGCAAGCTCTGCCAGACCGCCGCCGCGGGCTATTCCTCCTACGGCAACCAGATCGGCCTTGCCACCGGCCACGTTGCCGAGCTGTACCACGAGGGCTACATTGCCAAGCGCATGGAGTGCGGTGCGGTGGTTGCCGCCGCTCCCGCGGAAAATGTCCGCCGGGAATGCCCCGCCCCCGGTGACGTGGTCATCCTGCTGGGCGGACGTACCGGACGGGACGGCATCGGCGGCGCTACCGGCTCCTCCAAGAGTCACAACCTGAAATCCCTGACCACCATGGCCTCCGAGGTGCAGAAGGGCAACGCCCCCGAGGAGCGGAAGATTCAGCGCCTGTTCCGGGACAGTAACGTGACCCGGCTGATTAAACGCTGCAACGACTTTGGCGCCGGCGGCGTATCCGTTGCCATCGGTGAGCTGGCGGACGGTCTGCGCATTGATCTGGACGCCGTGCGGAAGAAGTACGATGGTCTGGACGGCACGGAACTGGCCATCTCCGAGTCTCAGGAGCGTATGGCGGTGGTGGTTGCCCCCGAAGATGCTGACGCCTTTATCGCCGCCGCCGAAAAGGAAAATCTGGAAGCCTACCGGGTGGCTGTTGTCACCGAGGAAGCCCGGATGGTCATGACCTGGAAAGGCAACGAAATTGCCAACCTGTCCCGGGACTTCCTGAACACCAACGGTGCCGTGAAGCACGCCAATGTGGCGGTTGCCGCAGGCTCCGTTCCTGCACAGGCCCCCAAGAGCCTGAAGGAAATCGCTGCTGGTCTGAAATTCGCCTCCCAGAGAGGTCTGGTGGAGCGGTTCGATGCCACCATTGGCGCGGGTTCCGTGCTGATGCCCTTTGGCGGCAAGAATCAGGCTACCCCCGAGCAGGCCATGGCTGCCAAGCTGCCGGTGCTGCCCGGTCAGGAAACCGACGCCGCCAGCGTCATGGCCTGGGGCTGCGACCCCGATCTGCTCAGCGCCGATCCCTTCACCGGCGCGAAAATGAGCGTGATTTCCTCCATGGCGAAAATTGTGGCCGCCGGCGCGGACTACAAGAAAGTCTACCTGACCCTGCAGGAGTTCTTCGAGAAGCTGAGAAACGAGCCGGAGCGCTGGGGCAAGCCCTTCCAGGCGCTGCTGGGCGCGCTGGATGCCCAGCTGGGCCTGAACGCCGCGGCCATCGGTGGCAAGGACTCCATGTCCGGTTCCTTTATGGATAAGGACGTGCCGCCCACGGTGATTTCCTTCGCCATCGCTCCCCTGAAGTCCGGTGACGTGATTTCCAATGAGTTCAAGGAAGCGGGCCACCCCGTCTACTGCTTCCGCCCAGAAAGCGGCAGCTATGAGGATTTGAAGCAGATGTGGGAGCAGTTCCACGATCTGTGCCAGTCCGGCAAGGTTAAGGCTGCCTGGGCTGTGGATGCCGGCGGCGTGGCGGAAGCCGTCATGAAGATGTCCTTCGGCAACTCCATCGGCTTCACCGGTGAAACTGTGGAGGCTTCCTACGGCGATATCATCGCCGAGCTGACGGAGGACTGCGCCTTCGGCCAGCGCATCGGCACTACCACCGCCGAACCCGCCATCACTCTTGGCAGCGAGATCGTCTCCATCAGCGAGCTGTACGAGCTGAACACCGCCGTGCTGGAAAAGGTCTATCCCACCAAAACCGTGGAAACCGAGGAAACCGTTCCCACCTTTAGTAGCTCCGGCGTGTCCACGCTGGCTCCCGCCGTGAAGGTTGCTAAGCCCAAGGTGCTAATCCCCGTGTTCCCCGGCACCAACTGCGAGTACGACTCCGCCCGGGCGGTCATGGCTGCCGGCGGCGAGGCCGACATCGTGGTCATCCGCAACCTGACCGCCGACGATGTGGCCCGCAGCGTGGAGACTGTGGCGAAAAAGATCGGAGAAAGCCAGATGATTTTCATTCCCGGCGGCTTCTCCGGCGGCGACGAGCCGGATGGCTCCGCCAAGTTCATCACCGCCTTCTTCCGCAACCCCGCCATCAAAGAGCAGGTGACGAAACTGCTGGAGGAGCGGGACGGCCTGATGTGCGGCATCTGCAACGGCTTCCAGGCGCTGATCAAGCTGGGTCTGGTGCCCTTCGGCAAGATCATCGACACCGACGATACCTGCCCCACCCTGACCTTCAACACCATCGCCCGGCACCAGAGCCGCATTGTCCGCACAAGGGTGGCCTCCAACAAGAGCCCCTGGCTGAGCCTGACCAATGTGGGCGATATCTACAATGTGCCCATTTCCCACGGCGAGGGCAAGTTCCTGGCAAGTGCGGAGCTGGTTGCGCAGCTGGCGGCTAATGGTCAGATCGCCACCCAGTATGTGGATTTGAACGGCAACCCCACCATGGACGCCGCCTTCAACCCCAACGGCTCCGTCTGCGCCATCGAGGGCATCACCTCTCCCGACGGTCGTATCTTCGGCAAGATGGGCCACAGCGAGCGCATCGGCGCGGGACTTTACAAGAACGTCCCCGGCGAGTATGATATCCAGATGTTCAAGGCCGCTGTGAAGTATTTCAAATGATGCTGTTCTCATAAAGTAAGAGGTGTCCTGCCGCTGGGCGGGACACCTCTTCCGTCTCCGCTTTGCGGAGCCACCTTCCCCAGAGGGGAAGGCGAAAGTCGCCCCGATGCAAAAGCACCGGGGCGTTGTTCATTGTGATGGATAACCGCGTGGGAACGATACCGAGCAGAACCCAATGGTGTAACGATTATGCAAGGTTTGCGCACGCATTATTTGCGGCATTGCCGCCGATACCGAGCAGGGCCCAATGGTGTTACGACTAGCACATGGCTTCGTAACGCATTGGCTGGCCGCCCTGCGGCCTAGCGGCTGCCTTTGTCGTAGGGGATGCCCTCGGCCTTGGGAGCGCGGGATTTTTTCGACGTGAAGGCCAGCACCGCCAGCGTCACCAAATACGGAAGCATCCGGTACAGGTGGGAGCTGATGCCGATGTTCGCCAGGGTGAAGACGCCGTCGCCGTTGAGGTCGATGGAGCTGTAGGCCGCCGCGATACACTTAAAGAGGCCAAACAGCAGCGACGCGCCCGCGATGTTCAGGGGTTTCCAGTTGCCGAAGATCATAACTGCCAGCGCCAGGAAGCCGAAGCCCGCCACATCGCCGTTGGCGGTGCAGTTGGCGGTGGTCAGGGAGTACACAAAGCCGCCCATGCCCGCCAAGGCGCCGGAAATGGTGGTGCCGGCGTAGCGCATTTTGTAGACGTTGATGCCCAGAGAGTCCGCCGCCTGTGGATTTTCACCGCAGGAGCGCAGCCGCAGGCCAAACCGGGTCTTGTACAGGAGGATGGACAGGACAATGAACACCAGAATGCAGACATAGGTGGCAAGGTAGACCTTGTGGATGAAGGTCTCGCCCAGGAAGCCGATGTCCACGTTCTTCTTGATGCCGAAGGTGGACTTCTTGATCATGAACCAGGAGGCGGCGTCGCCGGTGGTCATCTGCAGGGTGTTCTGGTTGGCGAGAATCCGAACCAGGAACAGCACCAACGCGGGAGCCATCATGTTCAGGGCGGTGCCGCCCACGGTCTGGTCCGCCTTCAGGTTGATGGAGGCGAAGGACAGGAGCAGGGAGAATACCGCGCCCATGGCGGCGGAAACCAGCATGGCCAGCAGCTCCAGACCCTGCAGGGTCAGCCAATCGCCGCTTCTGGCGGCCTCGGTGAACACGTCAAAGCTCTGCATGGAGCGCACGAACAGCACGCCAATAAACGCGCCGAAGATCATAATGCCTTCCAGGGCCAGGTTGATGATACCGCTGCGCTCGGCAAAGACACCGGCCAGGGCCACAATCATCAGGGGCACCGCGTAAAGAAGGGTCTGTTGAATCAGAAAACTCATGCCTGCGCGCCTCCTTCTTTGGTATTTTGAGGATCATTCATGGGAGGTTCCGCGTTGGCGTTGGTTTCGCCGCTGCGAGGCTTGCCGGTGATCATGGCCCGGATCACCAGGGAGAAGGCGCTGAGGTAGACAATGACGGAGATGATCACGTCGGTGATATACTCATTGTACGCCGTGAGACCGGTGAGCTGCTGGCCAACGATGTCCAGCATGGCCATGAAAATGGCAGTGAAGATGACGCCGATGGGATTGCTGACAGCCAGCAGCGCCACGGGGATGCCGTTGAAGCCGATGGAGGGCAGGGACTGGTAGGTGGACCAGTAGAACTCGGTGTTGCCGGACAGCCAGTACAGCGCCGCGCCGCCGCCGGCAAGGCATCCGGCGATGGCCATGGACAGCACGATGTTGCGCTTGTCATTGATGCCGGCATACCGGGCGGCATGGCGGTTGGAGCCGCAGGCCTTCAGCTGGTAGCCCATGGTGGTCTTGGTCATGAGGACGTAAACCAGAATCGCGATGGCAATGGCGATGAGGATGCCGCCGTTGACCTGAGAACCGGGGAAAAGCTTGTCCAGGCCCAGCTTGGCGGTGGCAACGCCGTTGTAGGAGGTCTTGTAGATATAGCCGGACTTGGTGTTCTCCACCATATTTTTGAAATTGCTGATATCAAAGGCCCAGGTGACCAGATTCGCCGCCAGCCAGTTGGTCATGATGCTGGCCAGAACCTCGTTGATGTTCAGGAAGGCCTTCAGCATCCCGGGAATCGCGCCCCACAGCGCGCCTGCCAGACACCCGCCCAGGAAGGCCAGAATCCAGATCAGCCCCGCGGGAACGTTGGTGGAGGGGATGCCCAGAGCGATCATCAGGGACGCCAGAGTGCCCATCAGGTACTGGCCCGGGGCGCCGATGTTAAAAAGGCCCGTCTTGTAGGCAACCGCCACGGAAAGGCCGGTCATGATCAGGGGCGTTGCCCGGAAGAGCATATTGCCCAGAGACTGGGCGTTGTAGCCCCAGCTGAGCTGACCGGCGGCGTCCCGCCCCTTGGACAGGATGCCGAAGAAAATCAGCCGGACGCCGTCCCAGATGCCGGAACCGGTAATGGTGTCCTTGCTCAGACCCACCAGAACCACCACGATCACGCCCACCAGCAGACCGATGAGGATGGAGATCAGCGAAGCCAGGACTTTTTTGGTGGCGTCTTTTTGATACAGATTCAGAAGGGATTGTTTCATTACGCCGTCTCTCCTTTCCCGCCGCGCTTGGCGCCGGCCATGTAAAGGCCCAACTCCTGCACTGTGGTGGTTTTCGGGTCAAGCTCGCCCACAATCTCGCCCTCGTACATGACCAGGATTCGGTCGGAGACATTCATGACCTCGTCCAGCTCCAGGGATACCAGCAGCACGGCCTTACCGGCGTCCCGCTGGGCGATTAGCTGCTTGTGGATATACTCGATGGCGCCCACGTCCAGACCACGGGTGGGCTGAACCGCCACCAGCAGGGGATTCTCCCGGTCCAGCTCCCGGCCGATGATGGCCTTCTGCTGGTTGCCGCCGGACATACTCCGGGTCATGGTGACGGGACCCTGACCGCTGCGGACGTCATACTGGTCAATGATCTTTTCCGCGTACTGCCGCACCGCGTCCCGGCGAATGAAGCCCATGTGCTGGAACCGGGGGTCCTGGAAGGATTGCAGAACCAGATTGTTTTCCAGGGTGTCGTCCAGCACCAGGCCGTGCTTGTGGCGGTCCTCGGGGATGTGGCTCATGCCGGCCTCGCTGCGCTTGCGGACGGAACTGTGGGAAATGTCGTGGCCGCAGAGGGTGATGTGGCCGGAGGAGGCCTTTTCCAGGCCCGTCAGGCCATAGACCAGCTCGGTCTGGCCGTTGCCGTCGATGCCGGCAATGCACACGATTTCGCCGGTGCGGATCTGGAAGGAGACGTGATTGACGGCGTTTTTCTTGCTGGTCTTGGAGGGCACCGTCAGATCATTCACATCCAGAATCACCTTGCCGGGGTGTGCCTCGCCCTTCTGCACCTGAAGCTGGACGGGACGGCCCACCATCATGTTGCTCAGCTCCTGCTGATTGGTGTCTTTGATGTCCACGGTGCCCACGTACTTACCCTTGCGCAGCACGGTGCAGCGGTCGGCTACCGCCATGATTTCGTTGAGCTTGTGGGTGATGAACAGGATGGACTTGCCCTCCTTGGCAAAGGAGCGCATAATCTCCATCAGCTCGTCAATTTCCTGGGGGGTCAGCACGGCGGTGGGCTCGTCGAAAATGAGAATTTCATTGTCCCGATACAGCATTTTCAGGATTTCCACCCGCTGCTGCATACCCACGGTGATATCCTCCACCTTGGCATCCAGATCCACGGCCAGCTTGTACTTTTCGGACAGGGCCTGCACCTTCTGCCGGGCGGTTTTGCGCTGGAGGAAGCCCATTTTCGTGTCCTCCGCGCCCAGAATGATGTTGTCCAGCACGCTGAACACATCCACCAGCTTGAAGTGCTGGTGCACCATGCCGATGTGGAGGGCCGTGGCGTCGTTGGGGTTGTGGATGTGCACGACTTCACCGTTTTTCTTGATGACGCCCGCTTCCGGCTGGTAGAGTCCGAACAGAACGCTCATCAGCGTGGATTTTCCCGCGCCGTTTTCTCCCAGCAGGGCGTGAATCTCGCCCCGGCGAAGCTGGAGCGTGATGTTGTCATTGGCCACAATGCCGGGGAATTCTTTTCTGATGTTGAGCATTTCAATAATGTAATCGGATTGCATTTTTGAAGCGCCCTCCTTTCCCGGATAAATAACGAGAACATTATATACTGAAAAACCGCAAAAAGCAAGAAGGGGTTTGGCCAAATCGCACAGGGAAGGGGCGAAGCAGCCGCTGCGGGCAATGCCTCCGGGCAAATCCGCCGCAGCCGGGCGGCGGGTCCTTCGCCAAATTTCATTGTGAAATTTTAGTCACTTCGTACATAGACAAAAGTCCAGCGCTGTGGTATGCTTTTCACATGATCCTGACATTAAGGGAAGACCCCCTGCGTGAAAGGTGTGCATAGGTTTTCCTCAGCCACGGCTTTTTCGTGGCTGCGTTGGCTGTTGCCGCACCGTCAGGGTCGCGGCATTTTTTATTTTCTCCGGCGCCGCCGGAACGAATCAAAGAAAAGAGGAATTCTTATGAGTAAAAACGTCCGCTGGATCACCGAAACCGCCGTTATGCTGGCGCTGCTGATCGCTCTGCAGGCCCTGACCAAACCCTTAGGTCAGCTGATCACCGGCTCCTGCGTCAACGCCGTCCTGGCTGTCAGCGTGCTGCTGGCAGGTCTTGGCAGCGGCATCACCATTGCGGTCATCTCTCCCGTGCTGGCTTTCCTGCTGGGCATCGCTCCCCAGCTGGTCACCGTCCCCGCCATTATGGTGGGCAACACCGTGTTTGTGGTGCTGCTGCACTTCATCGCCGGGAACAGCAACGGCATTGGTCAGCGCATCGCCGCCTGGTTCATTGCCGCCGTGGCCAAATTCGCCACGCTGTATATTCTGGTGGTTAAAATCATCTGCGGTCTGGCCGCCGCGCCGCTGCTGGCAAACGGGATGCTGAAGGAGCCTATGCTGAAGGCTCTGCCCAAGATGTTTGCCCTGCCTCAGCTGATCACTGCACTGATCGGCGGCGGCGTCGCCCTGCTGATCGTCCCCGTTCTGCGCAAGGCGCTGCATAAGTAAGGCAGGCGGCGTTACGGACGCCGGCTCCCCGGTATGTATGTACGCAGGAAATCGAGTTCCTCCTATACACACAGCGGCGGCCACCCTGTGTTCATATTGCAAAAGGACGTCATCCGGAAAACAGCAATCCGACCTCCCCAGGGGGCCGGATTGTTTTTTGTGATGCTCCACCGTGCCATCCTTCGACTGAGCCTGGGCTCGCTGAGGATGGCGCTGTTTCTTTGTTAACGAAGGGACACCCCGCCCACCCGTTCTGGGAGCGGTAAGGGTCGATTTCCTGCGTACATACGTACTGCGCTCACTGGGGTACAGCACAATTTACCGGGATACGGAATCCTACGGCCCGTACTGCCCGCCCAGCAGCCAGTAGTGCCAGACCCCCGCCACCTCCCGCATGAAGTGGTTGATTTTCTGGGTGACCCGGCTGGTTTTCGCCGGAACCCCCACAAATTCCACGCCGCAGGCCTTGGTAAACAGGCTGGCCCGATACAGGTGATACTCACTGGAAAGCACGCCGATTTTTTCCGGCCGCTTTCCGGTTTTTTCTTCGATCAGGTCAAGAGAAAAATGGAGGTTTTCCCAGGTGGAGGTGGCCCGGTCCTCGATCCAGATGCGCTCCGGGTCGATGCCCAGCTCCACCAGCTCCTCATACATGGCGTCAGCCTCCGCGGTTGGCTCATCGTCCCCCTGCCCGCCGGAGACAATGGCGATGACATCCGGGTGGGCCGCCAGATAGTCGCAGGCTCCGTAGATCCGGTCCCAAAGGGAAGCGGAGGGGCCGGTGACCCGGACCTTGGCCCCCAGCACCACCAGATAGTCAACGTTCTGGTCGGGACTGCCGAAGCTGGCCTGGATGATAATCCCTTCAGTGACAGTGACCACCGCGATGCCAACGGCCAGGCACAGGGTAAATACCCGGCGAATGATCGGTATTACCGCCGGGAAATGGGGCAGCAGGATTCCGGTGACCTCATAAAAAGCGATGATTCCCGCGAGACAGCAGCAGACCAAGGCGGAAAAGCTGTAGCCCCACAGGACGAAGCGCAGATAAAACGCCGCCGCGCAGAGTGCTCCAATCATCAGACACGGCAGGATATGAATGTGTTTCATAGGTTCTCTCCACATCAAAAAATGCCTTCCCCTCCGGGGAAGGTGGATCGCCGAAGGCGAGACGGAAGAGGAAATACTCCCGCAGTACATTTCGGAGAATATCCACAGTCTCTTCCGACCTCGCTGACGCTCGGCCACCTTAATGAATAAAGGAATGATTGCCACTGGCAATCATGGAAATTTCAGATTCGCTGCGCGGAGCACCACCCCAAAGGGGAAGGCTTTCACATCATCAAATCGGTGTAAACACAAATTTCTGCATCAGGCCGTCCACCACCGCGTGGACGGTCAGGGCGCCGTTCGCCCCCTCCTCCACGGACAGCTCCACTTCCTTGCCCTTAAGCTTCCCCCGCAGGTATTCCACCGGATCGTCGCACTCCACTTCCTCGAAGAAAATGTCCCGCATCTGGTTGTTCCGGCAGAGATTCTTGATTTCATGTACCAGTTCGTATTCCATTTCCGTTCCCTCTTTCTTACTTAATGCACTGGATCACGGTTCTGCCCACCTGCTCCGGGTAGTTTTCCAGAACCCATTGCTCCAGAATCGGGTTTTCCGTATCCAGCAGGAAGACATAGTCGTAATCCTTCTCAATGTCCATCTGCTCCGGGGCGGTGATGGCCACCTGCTGTACCCGGGAGGTGTTCATGCAGTAGCGCAGGGCAAACATGGCATAGCCCCCCGCCACCGGGTCGCAGATCAGGTAGGAATAGCCCTTTTCCACCCCGTATTCCGCCACCATTTCCTCCATCTGCTCCCGCAGAGCCGTATCCCCCTGGGGCGGGGCGGCAATGGCGAAAAATCCGCCGCAGCTGCCCACCCAGGTTATCAGCGCCAACGCTGTCACCACTCCGCCCGCAAGCCAGCGCTTCCAGCACACTTCCGGCAGACAGCTCAGGCAGAAGGCCGTCAGAAGATAATACAGCAGGATGTCCATGGTTCTGCAATACCGCTCAATACTTAATAGCTCCAACGCCTCCTGTACGCTCATGGAAAACAGGTACATCCCCGCTAGCGCCGCCGTCCACGCGGCATACAGCCCAACGCAGACCGCCGCCAGAATTCCCCAGCGTCTCCGGTTCCCTCCAAGCCATGCGCAGCCAAACGCCGCGGCAAGCCATGCGGCAAGATACCCCAGAGGCTTTCGTCTCAGAACATAGGGCACAACTCCCCGCAGAATCCGGGCCATTTCCTCCGGCGTCCGTTCACCCAGCCGCATTTGGAAGTATTCCATGGAGATGGCGTGCTGGCTCATCTGGGAATTGACAAACACATAGTCACAGTGGTGCTTCCACAGGGAGGATACCGCCAGCAGCACCAGCGCCGCTGCCAGCAGAGGCCTTAGGCTTTTGCCCTGTTTCCGCAGCAGCCGCCACATGAGGAGCAGCCCCAGCACGCAGAAAAACAGGCCGGAATTCTTCACATTCAGCGTCAGCACCAGCATAGGCAGGCTGTAGCGGTATAGGGAATTCCCTTCTTCTTCGCAGCCCCGGGCCACAGCTGCCAGCATGGCGCCAGCGGTCAGAGGCAGCAGGGTATCTACCAGCAGCTCCGTGATGGGAATGTCGTAGCACAGGAGGAAATTTCCCATGACCGCCACGAGGATCGCGGCCGCAAGGCCCTTGCCCTTGCCGCAGGAAAACAGCGGAAGCAGCATACTGAGCATCATGTAGGCCTGCCCCAGCATGAAGGCCCATTCCCCATCGCTGACATGGCGGCAGAAATAATAGATAACGGCGGCGCTGCCCAGCGGATAGCTGGTAAAGGTCACCGCTTCCTGGGCGAAGGTGGGGAACCGGTCATGCAGGAGCAGATTCTTTACCACTACCGCCCAGTGAGTGAAGTTGTCGATGCCGGACAGGGTCCTGCCCCGCAGGGCCGCCAGACACACCAACATCCCCAGCAGAAACACCCCATAGCCCCAGTTGGCATAGGGCGCGGCCAGCTTCCAGAATCTGCCCTTTTCCCAGTACAGCTGCCGCAGCAGCAGGAGAAGGCCGCCGAAGTACATCAGCTCCGCCGCTTCCCCCAGATAGTTCAGAAGCCCCGCCGCGAACATCACGCAGAACTGCGCCCCAATGGTGACCGCCGGCAGGAGGTACACGTTCATGTTCCATTTTCTGCGGGCCGCTTCCCAATATCCAAAATTGGACGCCATCAGCAGGCACAGCTTGACCATCGTCCAGAGTATGTACATTTCCCTTCCCCCCGTCAGCCTAGACTCTCCAGCAGCCCTTCCAGACCAGAAAGGCCTTCAATCTCAAAATCCGGGCGGATATCGCCGCAAGCCTTGTGGGTGGGATTGATCCAGACGGTTTTCAGCCCCGCATTGATGCCGCCTCTGATATCCGAGGTCAGACTGTCGCCCACCATCAGGGCTTTTTCCCGGTCAAATCCGGAAATCCGGGCAAAGCACCGGTCAAAGTAGGCCTTATCCGGCTTATTATACCCAATCTCCTGGGAGATAAAGACCTGCTCAAAATAAGGGTACAGCCCCGCGCTGGTCAGACGGCTGTGCTGCACGGTGGCAGTGCCGTTGCTCACCAGGAACAAGCGGTAATGCTCTTTCAGCCGCTTCACCGCCTCCTCCGCCCCGGGCAGGAAGTAGTGGCCGATGGACAGATTCTGCTCGTACCGCTTCATGCAGGCATCGGCATCCACCTGCATCCCCAACTGCTCAAAAAGCTGATGGAAACGTCCCACCAGCACCTGGTCCCGGGTCATGGTTCCCAGCTCCAGCTGCTCCCAGTGCCGTTTATTGATCTCGTGGTACAGGTCCAGCACTTCGTTCGTCGGTTCCAGCCCAAAGTCCCGGAAGGTTTTGCTCAGGGCAATGCGCTCGGCCTTGTGGAAGTCCAGAATGGTGTCGTCCAAATCCAGCAGCAAAAATTCAATCATGTTTCTCTCCATTTCACAATCTCATTGGCGATTTTCGCAAATTCCGGAATGCCCAGGGTTTCGCCCCGGATATTCGGGTCAAGGCCCGCCCTCTCGATCACCTCCGCCGCGCCGCTCTTTCCCAGTTCCGGGAAGCCGGAAGCAAGGCCGTTACTCAGCTTTTTTCGCCGCATGGCGAAGCTGGCCCGGACGGTGCGGAAGAAGATGTTCTCATCCAGAATGTCCCACTCCCGGTTTTTCCGCACCTTCAGCTGAATCACCGCCGAGGTGACCTTGGGCTGGGGCAGGAAGCAGTGGGCGGGCACATCAAACAGCAGCTCCGGCTCCGCGTAATACTGGCAGAACACGGTAAAGGCGCTGTAATCCGGGCTGCCCGGGGCGGCGGCAATCCGCTGGGCCACCTCCTTCTGCACCATGACGGTGACGGACTCAAAGCAGTCCGCTTCCAGCAGCGCTGAGAGAATGGGGGAGGTAATATAATAGGGCAGGTTTGCGCAGGCCATAGGCCGCAGACCCGCAAACTCCCCCTGAACCAGCGCCGGAAGGTCCAGCCGCAGCACATCGTTCCAGATGATTTCCAGATTGTCAAATTCCCCCACGGTGATGTCCAGGATTGGCGCCAGACGTTCGTCCAGCTCCACGGCGCAGACCTTTTTCGCCCGCAGGCACAGCTGCTGGGTCAGCGGGCCGATGCCGGGGCCAATTTCCAGCACCCCCGCCGTCTCGTCCACCCCCGCCTGTTCGGCGATGGACTGGGGCACCCAGGGGGCTATGAGAAAATTCTGGCCCTTGGCCTTGGAGAAATGGAAGCCGTGCTCCGCCAGCAGCGGCTTCATCACCTGAATATCGCACACGTTAACCATAGTAAAAACCGCCTTTCTTCCGGTTATCATACCAGAAAACAGGCGGGTTTGCAAGTATGGTACAGGCAATTGTAGGGCGGAGTCATGACTCCGCCGACCCGTTTGGTCACGCAGGTAGGCAAAACGAATCCGCGTACCCTGTTCCCGGACAAACGAGGCCATGCCTGAATGGTTGGTGCGTCGGCGGGGTCATGACCCCGCCCTACAGTTAAGCACCACGATGGCGCCCAGCACCAGGGCGATGCCGGCAAAGGCGGGGATGGTCAGCCCTTCGCCGAAGACCAGCGCCCCGGCGGCAGTGGCTACCACCGGCTCGATGGAGGCCATGATGGCCGCCGCGCTGGCCCGCATATGAGAAAGGCCCACGGTGTACAGAAGGTACGGCAGCACCGCCGTGACGAAGGCGGTAAGTATCAGCAGCAGCACCAGTCCCGTCGGATTCGGGGCAGAAGAGATGACTGTGATGATCTCCGTCGGTTTACATAAAATTGCCGCACCTGCCGCGCCAAAGAGGAAAGCATAGGTAGTAACCGTGAGGGGCTGGTACTTCCGCAAGGCGATGGTGCCGAAAATGCTGTACAGGCCATAGCCTACTGCGGACATGAGGCCCGTGGCAATCACCATGGGTGAAAGACTTGACGCCGACCCGATGCCGGACACCAGCACGCAGCCCCCGAAGGCCATAGCGGCGCACAGCAGCTTCCGCCCGGTGATTTTTTCCCGAAAGAAAACCGCGGACAGGAGCATCACCCAGATTGGGGACGTATACAGCAGAATCGCCGCCACAGACAGGGACGCCAGATGGATGGTGGTAAAATAGCACACCGTGAACAGCAGCAGGCTCAGGAAACCCATGCCCAGAAACAGCCCCACATCCCGGAGCCTGATTTTCAGCAGCTCCCGCCGGTAACATCCGGTAATCATCAAAAACAGTGCCGCCCCCAACAGAATCCGCAGGCAGGCGATTTGCAGGGAAGAAAAGCCGTATGTCCCCAGCTTCCGCACAAAAATGCCCATCAATCCCCACAGGATTCCGGCGGACAGCACAAATACAGGCGCAAGCTTTTTCATTGGAATCACATTCTTTCGTTCAGAAGGTTTTTCCACATTTTACGCACCAGACCGAAAGAAGTCAACAAAAAAGTTAATAGGCTCCCCTTGAGGGGAGCTGCTGAAGCCGTGCGAAGCTGAGGGGTGTTTTCCCGGTTCTCTTCGGCACCCCTCAGTCAAAAATCAAAGATTTTTGCCAGCTCCCCTGAGAGGGGAGCCAATTTACAGCTATCCTAAAAAATAAAGCGTGCACCTTCTTCTGCCAAACTCCCTGCACTGCTCATAGGTGGGCATATATAAATCCATCCGGTCGCCCTTGATGTCGCCGCCGCAGTCCTCCGCCGTGGCGATGCCGTAGACGTAGGAGCCGTCGCTGGCCATGATGAACATCCGGGTGCCGTAGGGAATATACCGTGGGTCCACCGCCACGGTGCCCCAGTGGACCACGGTGCCGGTGGCCGTAAAGGCATCACAACCCGCGTCCGTGTGGGTGTAGGCCGTAGCCCGGACGGTGTCGCTGTGGGTGTAGGTCAGCACCTCGCCGGTGGGTAGGGTGATGTAGCCGTCGCTGATGACGGGGGCGTTGCTTTTCTCTGCCACCGGCCCCGCGCCTACGCCGATGATTTCCGTAGTGGGCATTCTGGTGACGGTCTGCGTCAGCACCCGCCGGGACGCTTCCTCACCGTTTACATAAGTAATTTCCGCGGTGCACAGCAGTTCTCCGTCCTGCCCTTCGGTCAGCACTTCCTCCGTGCCCTGGGGCAGAGTGCCATCACTGCACCGGGTCACCTCATGGGGAATGGTTGTCGTGTAGGTCTGGCACAGGGTCTCCACCCGGTCAACCCGCAGCTCCATTCCGTCGTAGGTCTCTTCCTCCAATCCATGGGAGACCACGTCCTCTCCGGACACCTCCAGATTCAGGCGGGTCAGCAGCTCCCCTGCCGTCTCGCCGAATGTGGTCGCCACCGTGGTCTGCCCATGGTATTGGACTTGTATTTTCTGGGCGCGCCGAACCGTAATGGACGCCGCGCCCTCCACCGCCTGGGTGGTGAAGGTATCGTCTTCGCTCAAGGTCACTCCCGCCTGCCCCAGAACCTCCTCCGGGTCCGTGGCGAAGGTGGTGTAGGTCACCACCCGGTCCCCGTCGGTGATGACGTAGGTCCGGGCCAGGGCTGTCTGGGAAAGCAGGGCCATCATGGCCAGCACCAGAATCAGCGTCAGCGTCAGCACATACAGACGCATCAGAAAAATCTTCCGTCTGAGGATTTTTGATCTGGTCTTTGCCATAGGGGCGCCTCCTGTCGGGATTGTATGCGCAAGCGGTTTGTAACCAGTGGTATCCATAATAATTACATTTTGTTTCCGTTCCCGCTTTGCATGGCACCATTATATCAAAATATCGTATTTTGTCAAGTATTTTATTATTTTTGCTTGTTTTTGTCAATTTTATCTTGTCAAAAGTTCTTTATATTATGTTAACTGTTGCCTATATCTCGTCGTTATCCGTCGAACCGCCACGATATCTGGTGTCGAATAGTAACAAATAATTACACATAATGTCGAGCTGTGTTATCTTCCGTCATAATTCGTTGCTTGTTGATTATGTAATCCGTCAGCCGGTTTTGCCCCTGTTTTTTGGTGAATTTGGCAAGCTTTTTTCCCGGCCCGATGATTGACTTTTCAAAAAAAGTGTGCTAAATTTTCTTCTACAGAAAGGCTTTGACGAAGACACGCGCTTCGGTAAGATTCCCAGAGAGGATGCCGCCTTGGTGAAAGGCACCCGTTCCCCTGCCGTGAGCGTCACCACTTCCGAGCCGCGGGTCGGAAATGTCCCGCCGGGTGCGCCCGTTACGGCGTCAATGAGTGGCCCCGCTTTCGCGGAGCAACCAGGGTGGAACCGTGGAATACTGCATTTACTGTATCCCACCCCTGATTCTTCAGGGGATGGGCTATTTTTTTACCCTCCCCAAATTAAAAGGAGGTAAACACCATGTCCGAAGAAAATCTGTACACCTTTGAAAACCCCGAGTACCGCAAGACCTACTGGCACACCTGCTCCCACATCATGGCCCAGGCCGTGAAGCGGCTGTGGCCCGAGGTGCAGCTTGCCATCGGCCCCGCCATCGACGAGGGCTGGTACTACGACTTTGACGCGCCCTTCTCCTTCACCCCCGAGCACCTGAGCAAGATCGAGGCGGAGATGAAGAAGATCTGCAAGGAGCGCGTCCGCATCGAGCGCAGCGAGAAGCCCCGGGCCGAGGCCATTGCCTATATGGAAGGCAAGAACGAGCCTTACAAGGTGGAGCTGATCAACGATCTGCCGGAAGACGCCGTGATTTCTTTCTACACCCAGGGCGAATTCACCGACCTGTGCACCGGCCCCCACTTAGATCACACCGGCCGGGTCAAGCACAACGGCTTCAAGCTGACCAAATCCTGCGGCGCCTACTGGCGGGGTGACAGTAAGCGCAAGATGCTCCAGAGAATCTACGGCATCGCCTTCCCCAGCAAGGACGAGCTGGACGAGTATGTGAAGCGTCAGGAGGAAGCTCTGAAGCGCGACCACAACAAGCTGGGCCGGGAGCTGGAATACTTCACCACCGTGGACGTCATCGGTCAGGGTCTGCCCATTCTGCTGCCCAAGGGCGCGCGAGTGATTCAGACCCTCCAGCGCTGGGTGGAGGACGAGGAGCAGAAGCGGGGCTATCTTCTGACCAAGACCCCTCTGATGGCCAAGTCCGACCTGTACAAGATTTCCGGTCACTGGGATCACTACCTGGACGGTATGTTCGTGCTGGGTGACCCCAATGACGAGACCAAGGAATGCTTCGCCCTGCGGCCCATGACCTGCCCGTTCCAGTATCAGGTGTTCCTGAACCGGGCCCGCAGCTACCGCGACCTGCCCATGCGGTTGGGGGAAACCTCCACCCTGTTCCGCAACGAGGATTCCGGCGAGATGCACGGTCTGATCCGGGTGCGCCAGTTCACCATCTCTGAGGGCCACCTGATTCTGCGTCCCGACCAGCTGGAGGAGGAGTTCCGGGGCTGTCTGGAGCTGGCGAAGTACTGCCTGGATACCGTGGGTATGCTGGATAACTGCACCTTCCGCTTCTCCCAGTGGGATCCCGCCAACCCCAAGAATAAATATGAAGGCACCGCTGAACAGTGGGAGACCGCCCAGGCCGTCATGAAGCAGATTCTGGACGATCTGAACGTGGACTACACCATCGGTATCGATGAGGCCGCCTTCTACGGCCCCAAGCTGGACATTCAGTACAAGAACGTCTTCGGCAAGGAGGACACCATCGTCACCATCCAGATCGATATGCTGCTGGCTGAGCGCTTCGGCATGGAGTACACCGACGCCGACGGTCAGAAGAAGCGCCCCTATATCATCCACCGCACCTCCCTGGGCTGCTACGAGCGGACTCTGGCCTACCTGATTGAAAAGTACGCAGGAGCCTTGCCCCTGTGGATGATGCCCACCCAGGTGAAGGTCATGCCCATCACCGACCGGGCTCACGAATATGCCAAGAAGCTGGTGGAAGATCTGAACAGCGTGAACATCCACGCCGAGGGCGACTACCGCAGCGAGAAGCTGGGCTACAAGATCCGGGAGGCCCAGATGCAGAAGATTCCCTATATGCTGGTTGTCGGCGACCGGGATATGGAGAACGGCACCGTGTCCGTCCGCACCCGCAAGGGCGACGACCTGGGCGCCATGACCCCCGCCGAGTTCACCGCAAAGTGCCTGATGGAGATCGCCTCCAAGAGCAAGGAAGTGTAAGAATCCTCTCCGCCTGCCGCGTTCCGCGGCAGGCGTTTTCTCGTCATATGTGTCAACTGAATGACAACATCCCTCCCCGGACGCATTTTTTTGTAAATTCTATCAAAATATGGGTTGAATTTAGGCGGGATATGTGATACGATATCGTTGTATCGATATGGGGGCATTCTGCCCGCCTTTGGATACGGAAAATGACTGTCGAAGGTTCGGGAGGTAACGGGTATGTCTGTCATGGACGCGTTGCGCAGACGAGCCGCGCTCTCCTTTGAGGTCTTCCCTCCCAAAACCGATGCCGGCATGGCGCAGCTGTGCGGCGAGGACGGCGTCCTCCATCATCTGTACGCTCTGGGACCCGATTCCGTTTCCTGTACCTACAGTCCCGGCGGCTCTGACGCGGGCAAGAATCTGGCGGTTCTGGACGCCGTCCAGTCAGACGGACGCTGCGACCCCGTCACCCACTTTCCCTGCGCGGGCAATACAAAAGAAAGCGCCAGGCGTCAGCTTCAGACCTATCTGGATCATGGAATCCGCCACATTCTGGCGCTGCGGGGCGATTCCTCCGGCCTTCGGGCCGGCAGCGATTTCCCCTCCGTCCCGGAGCTGGTGGATTTCATTCGCCGGGAGTTCGGCAGCGCGTTCACCATCGCGGTGGCAGGCGCTCCCGAGGGCCTTCCGGACAGCCGCCCGCTGGAAGCGGAAATGGAGCTTCTGCGGCGGAAGCAGGACAGCGGAGCGGATTACATCATCACCCGGCTGTGCTGGGATATAGACGCTTTCCGCTACTGGCTGGACGCCATCCGGGCCTCCGGAATTCAGCTTCCCGTGGAGGCCGGCATTCTGCCCGTTCTGGATCAGGCGGAAACCGTGGGCGAGGTGCTCTCCCACAGCAGCGCCATTCCCAAGTCCCTGTGCCGGATCATTGCCAAAAACTGGATTCTCCCCAACCCCTTCGTGAAAGACCCCTTCGACGCTGATGTGGAGCGAAAAAAGGCGGACTTCCGAAAGGCGGGAATCGAATACACCGTCACCCAGATTCAGGCGTACCGGGATTGCGGTGTGGGCGGCATCCATCTGCTCACCCGGAACCGCTACGAAGACGCGGTCCTGATTGTCAGGGAATCCGGCTTACTGGACAGGTTGAAAACCGGAAGTTGAAGGCTCCGGCTTCACTGTCAACTGTCAACTATCAACTGTCAACTAACCATAAGGAGTATATACTATGCCTCACACCATCGCGGTTGCCGGCAAGGGCGGCGTGGGTAAAACCACCACCTGCGGTATGCTTATCGATTATCTGTGCAAGAAGAAGAACGGCCCCGTCCTCGTGGTGGATGCCGACGCCAACTCCAACCTGAACGAGGTCCTGGGCGTAGAGGTGGAAACCTCTCTGGGACAGATCCGGGAGGAAATGGCTCAGGCCGAGTTAAAGGGCACCATCCCAGCCAATATGACCAAGGCGGATTACGCCGAGATGAAGTTCAGTCAGGCCCTCATTGAGGACGACGACTTCGATATGCTGGTCATGGGCCGCACCCAGGGCAAGGGCTGCTACTGCTATGTCAACGGGGTGCTCCAGTCCCAGGTTGCCAAATACGTTCCCAACTATTCCTACGTTGTCATGGATAACGAGGCGGGTCTCGAGCACATCGCCCGGGGCACCCTGCCCCATGTGGACACCATGCTGCTGATTTCCGACTGCTCCCGCCGGGGCGTTCAGGCCGTGGCAAGAGTGGCGGAGATGGTGAAGGAAATGAACCTGAACCCCGGCCAGATGGGCCTGATCATCAACCGTGCCCCCGGCGGCAAGCTGGATGAGGGCGTGAAGGTGGAAATTGAAAAGCACGGCCTCAAGCTCTTCGGCGTGCTGCCTCAGGACGAGGCGGTGTTCCGTTGCGACTGCGACGGCGAGCCTTCCGCAAAGCTGCCTGAGAACGACCCCATGAAGGTGGCCCTCAGGGGCATCATGCAGTCCATCGGGCTGTAAAAAGGAATGTCATGCCGCGCTCTTTCTGGGAGCACGGATTGCCACACCAGTGACAACGGTCACTGGTTCGCAATGACAGCTTAAATCTGTAAGTGACGCGGAATCTGGTGGATTCCCAAATCCCGCGCCCGATATAAACCATTCAAAATCAATCAAGGGGGAAAAACACTATGGCTTTCACACCCAAGACGGCTCCCTTCAGCGGCAAGATCAATGCCGTGACGCTGGGCACCGGTGACAAGGCAATCGTCATCGGCGGCCAGAACGTGATGCCGTTCTACACCTTCGATGCGCCCATTGAGAACGCTCCCAAGATCGGTATCGAGATCTCCGATCTGGCGGCAAACTGGGACGCTCCCGCTCTGAAGGAGTTCTACGCGGGCTGCACCACCATGGCCGACTACGCTAAGCGCGCTGAGACCATGCCCGGCGCTGATTTCCTGTGCCTGCACTTCGAGTCCGCCGATCCCAACGGCGAGAACCGCTCCGTTGCCGACTGCGTGGCTGACGCCAAGGCTGTTGCCGATGCCGTGACCATGCCCATCGTCGTCATGGGCTGCAAGAACATCGAGAAGGACGGCGAGCTGTTCAGCAAAATCGCCGAGGCTCTGCAGGGTAAGAACATCCTGGTTCTGTCCGCCCGCAACGAGGACTACAAGACCGTCGGCGCTTCCGTCGCTCTGGCTTACGGCCAGAAGGTGGGCGCTGAGACCGCTGACGACATCAACCTGGCCAAGCAGCTGAACATCATGCTGAAGGGCCTGTCCATCAACCCCGAGAACATTGTCATGAACATCGGCACCGCCGCCGTGGGCTATGGCTTCGAGTATGTGGCTTCCACTCTGGACCGCGTCCGTCTGGCCGCCCTGGCTCAGTCCGATGCCGACCTGCAGATGCCCATCATGTCCCCTGTGTCCCCCGACGCCTGGAGCGTGAAGGAGTCCACTGCCACTGAGGAAGACGAGCCCGCTTGGGGCAGCCGGGAAGAGCGCGCCATCGACATGGAAGTGTCCACTGCCGCCGCCAACCTGACCGGTGGCGCCGATGCCGTCATCATGCGTCATCCCGCCGCTGTTGCCACCATCAAGAAGTTCATCACGGAACTCGTCTAATTCGGAAGGAGGATACATACAATGGCTTTGAAGGGTCTTGACATTTTTAAGCTGTCTCCTAAGAAAAACTGTAAGGAGTGCGGCAGCCCCACCTGTATGGCTTTCTGCATGAAGGTGGCGCAGGGCGCTATTTCCATCGACAAGTGCCCCTACTTCTCTGACGACGCGAAGGCGATGCTCAACGAGCAGACCGCGCCTCCCATGAAGACCATCGCCGTGGGCGACCACAAGCTGGGCGGTGAGACTGTCCTGTACCGTCACGAGAAGACTCTGGTTAACAAGAATCTGTACGCTGTGGCCGTGGGCACCACCCTGTCCGCAGAGGAAGTCGATGCCAAGCTGGCCGACCTGCAGAAGGTGGATTACGAGCGTATCGGCGAGCGGATGTATGTGGAGTTCGTGTTCGTCGCCAACACCCAGTCCGATCCCGCTGTCTACGCCGAGTTGGTTAAGAAGGCCGCCGCTACCGGCCGTGACCTGATTCTGGAGTGCTGGGACGTGGAGTGCGCCAAGGCCGCTCTGGAAGTCGCCGGCAAGAACGTGATTCTGGACGGCGCTACCCCCGACAACTGGGAAGCTATGAACGACGTTGCCACCGCCGCCGGCGTGGTGCTGGGCGTTTCCGCCGGAAACCTGTCCGACCTGTACGACACCGTCAAGAAGCTGGAAGGCAAGGGCAACAAGAACCTGGTGGTTGATGTCACCGGCAAGACCGCCAAGGAGACCTTGGCCAACGCCGTTCTGGTTCGCCGCACCGCCATCAAGGACGGCGACCGTTCCTTCGGCTACCCCTCCATCGTGAACATTGCCCGGCTGGCCAAGGGTGACGACCACCTGCAGACCGCCTACGCTACCCTGTTCACCGAGAAGTACGGCTCCATCCTGGTTATGGAGCACATGACCTACGCTCAGGCTCTGCCTCTGTACGGCCTGCGTCAGAACATCTTCACCGATCCTCAGAAGCCCATGAAGGTCGAGTCCAAGATCTATCCTCTGAACGGCGCCGACGAGAACAGCCCCTGCGCTCTGACCGTGGACTTCGCTCTGACCTACTTCCTGGTTTCCGGCGAACTGGAGCGTTCCAACCAGCCCGTGAACCTGATCATCACCGACGCTTCCGGTATGTCCGTTCTGACCGCTTGGGCCGCCGGCAAGTTCTCCTCCTCCACCGTCAAGAAGACCTTCGAGGAGCTGGGTGTCGCTGACAAGATCAAGAACCGCACCCTGATCATCCCCGGCAAGGTCGCCGTCATGAAGGGTGAGATTCAGGAGAAGCTGCCCGGCTGGAACGTGGTTGTCGGTCCTCTGGAGGCCGTTCAGCTGCCCAAGTACATGAAGGACAAGGAGTACGAGGCTGCCGCCAAGGCCGCCGCTGCCGAGAACGCTGCCAAGGCTGCCACCACCGTGGAAGTCAAGGAGCTGTCCTTCGACGAGCTGCTGGCCACCAAGGTGCCCGAGATCAAGGTTGTGGACATGGGCGTCAAGTACAAGGGCCACAACCCCGAGTCCCCCACCTTCGTCACCATCGGCGAGCGTATCCACTGCATCGCTCCCTCCATCCGCAAGGCTATGGACGAGCGGGATCCCGAGCCCATCCTGAAGCGTGCCGCTGAGCAGATCGCTGCCGGCGCCACCTATCTGGACGTCAACATCGGACCTGCCGAGAAGGATGGCCCCGAGCGCATGATGTGGGCTGTCAAGCTGCTGCAGGAGAACTTCAACAACGTGCCTCTGGCTCTGGATACCGCCAACAAGCGGGCTATCGAGGCCGGTATCAAGGTCTACAACCGCACCAACGGCAAGCCCATCGTCAACTCCGCTGACGCCGGCTCCCGTATCTCCTACATCGATCTGGCCGCTGCCAACGACGCCATCTGTATCGCCCTGTGCTCTGCCGACGGCATTGCCAAGGACAACGAGGAGCGCATGAAGCACTGCCACAACATGCTGGAGCGTGGCATGAGCCTGGGCATGGAGGCCACCGACCTGTGGTTCGACCCCCTGTTCCTGGTCGTCAAGGGTATGCAGGACAAGCAGATGGAAGTTCTGGAAGCCATCAAGCTGTTCTCCAACGAGGGCCTGAAGTCCACCGGTGGTCTGTCCAACAACTCCAATGGCGCCCCCAAGACGGTCCGTCCCATCATGGACTCCGCTCTGGTGGCCATGTGCATGATGCAGGGCCTGACCTCCGCCATCGTCAACCCCAACGACCTGCGCCTGATGGAGACCATCAAGTCCTGCGACATCTTCAAGAACCACGTTCTGTACTCCGACTCCTACCTGGATCTCTAATCCGGTAGTGCAAGCCTTCCCCTTTGGGGAAGGTGGCCGAGCGTAAGCGAGGTCGGAAGAGGCATTCCGCACAGCGGAATATACAGCGTGAATTTTCACATATCCCAAGCATTTATGGCTGGGAGGGAACTCCCCTCCCAGCCACTTTGCATCTTATCCGAAAGGAACGACCCTATGACCCCCAGCCAACTGGGTATTCTGGCTGCGGCGGTGCTGGCGCTGATTCTGCTGGCCGCTGTCCGCGCCTCCATTTTCAACCGCCGGGAGCGGGCAGAGCGGGACTTCACCCGCACATTGGAAACCGCCCTGCTGCCAAAGGAAACCATAAAGGTCATCTGCCCCCAGAAAAAGGGGCGGTGGATTCTCACCAGCAAGCGGCTGCTTCTGGAGGAAAGGGGCAGCTTTCACGCCATCCCTCTGGGCAAAATCAAGTCCATCCGGGGCAAAAACGCCGCCGGAAACCGCACCACATCGCCTGCCAACATGGTAAGCCTCACCGTGAAAGCGGATAAGGACTTTATTATCCAAAATCTCAACGACCAATTCCCGGAACTGGTAAAGCAGCTCCAGTCCGGGCTGAAAAAACGCAAAAAGTAGCGTTTCCCCACTCAGGGCTGTCTGCCCTGCAATACCTTGAAAGGAACTTTATCCCATGAAAGTAACCTTCCAAATTGAGGGCGCAAGCCCCGTTATCATTGAATGCAACGACGGAGATAATCTGCTGGAGCTGGCCCGCCGGGCAAATGTTGCCATCGACGCCCCCTGCTCCGGCAACGGCTCCTGCGGCAAATGCCGTGTCAAGCTCATGGAGGGAGAACTGGAATCCCCCCGGAGCCGCCATATCTCCGATGAAGAATATAGCGGCGGCTGGCGGCTGTCCTGCTCGTCCAAGGTGCGCTCCGACTGCACCGTGTTCGTGCCGGATATCGCCAGTGCCTACCAGTCCCGGATGAAGACCGCCGACCTTTCAAGTCCCAAGGAAGTGGCGATCTTTACCGAATGTCAGGATAACCTGAAAAACAGCGGCATCCATTTTGAAAACCGCTACCGCTCCCAGGTCATCACCATGGCAGAGCCGACTTTGGATGACACCATGCCCGACAACGAGCGGCTGACCTGGGCCATTGAGGAAGCCTTCGGCGTGGAGAAGGTACATATTCCTTTCACCGTCATGGTGAAGCTGGCGCATACCCTCCGGGAGAACCACTTCTCCGTCTGCGTCAAGGGCGAACTGACTGAGGATTGTTTTAACTGCATGGAGGTCTGCGCCCCTGAGGACACCGCCATTGTAGGCTGCGCCATCGATATCGGCACCACCACCGTCACCATGGTGCTCACCGATCTCACCACCGGTAAGCTGCTGGCCAAGGGCTCCTCCGGCAACGGTCAGATCCGCTACGGCGCGGATGTCATCAACCGCATCATCGAGCAGGGCCGCCCCGGCGGTAAAAAGAAGCTTCAGGACGCCATTCTGAAAGAGACCCTGATTCCCATTATCGCCAACCTGTGCAAGACCTCCGGCATCAACGCCCGGAGCATTCTGCGGCTGTGTGTCGGCGCGAACACCACCATGAATCACCTGTTCGTGGGCGTGGACGCTTCTTCCGTCCGCATGGAGCCTTATGTGCCCAGCTTCTTCCATTGGGACGGGCTGCTGGCTGGCGACCTGAAACTGCCCGCCAACCCCCTGGCTCCCGTGCTGATTGCTCCTAACATCGGCTCCTATGTAGGCGGCGATATCACCGCAGGTACATTGGCGTCGGGTATCTGGGACAAAGATGAAATGAGCCTGTTTATCGATCTGGGCACCAACGGCGAGCTGGTATTCGGCAACCGGGACTTCCTCATGTCCTGCGCCTGCTCCGCCGGTCCCGCCTTTGAGGGCGGCGACATTTCCAGCGGTATGCGGGCCACCGACGGTGCGGTGGAAGCCTGCGTCATCGACGTGGACACCATGGAACCGACCCTGTCCGTCATTGGCGACGAGGGGCAGAAGCCGGTGGGCATCTGCGGCAGCGGCATCATCGACCTGATTTCCGAGCTGTTCCGCTGCGGCATCGTCAATGCCAAGGGTCTGTTTGTCCGGGAGGGCAAGCGGGTGAAACGGGACGCCCACGGCATGGGGCGGTACGTTGTTGCCTTTGCTGAGGAGTCCGAGACAGGCAGAGAAGTCTCCCTGAACGAGGTGGACATCGACAACTTTATCCGTGCCAAGGGCGCCATCTTCTCCGCCATCGACACCCTGCTCAAATCCGTAGATATGACCGTGGAGATGATCGACCGGGTCTACGTCGCCGGCGGCATCGGCAGTGGCATCAATATGAAAAAGGCCGTGAACATCGGTATGTTCCCAGACGTGGAGATTGAAAAATTCCACTACATCGGCAATTCCTCCCTGACCGGCTCCTACGCCATGGTGATGAGCGACGAGGCAAACGCAAAGTGTGCCGAAGTGGCATCGAACATGACCTATCTGGAGCTGAGCACCTACCCCGGCTACATGGATTCCTTTGTGGCCGCCTGTTTCCTGCCCCACACCGACCGCAGCCTGTTCCCACACAGCATTCAGGAGAGGTAAATATGGAAATCGAAAATCACAAGGAAGAAGTGCCCTTTGCCTACTACGAGGAGAAATTTCACGCCCTGATCCCCGAGAATGTGACCGGGCGGCTGAGCGATGTCCGCTGGGACGGGAAGGAATTCACCGTCCGTCTTCTGGGCAGAGACTTTGCCATCTCCCACCCGGACTACGCCATCCGGGCGTTGGACGATGGCGCCATCCCGCCCCTGCCCGCCCAGACCTTCCTGCTGCGCTACCTGCTGGAAAGCAGAGATATTCGCTGGGGCGGTGAGTGGAAGACCTTCCGGGAGATGCCCTGGGGGGAAATGTATATCAAGCCCTACACCGGCCGGGTGCTGACCCGGGCTGCCTTCACCTTCGGCACCCGTGTGGCCGCCTTCCGGGCTGCCGCCGAGAAAATGGGAGGCCTGCCCCTGCCCAACGGCGACGCGGGCTACCAGTTTGATCTGATTGGAGGGTACCGGATGCGGATTCTGGTGTGGGAGGGAGACGACGAGTTCCCGCCCAATGCCCAGGTGCTGTATTCCGACAACTTTGCCGATGGCTTCGCCGCGGAAGACCGGGTCGTTGCGGGAGATATCCTGATTTCTACCATTAAGAGCTATATGTAAGCAAAGCTCCCCGCAAGGGGAGCTTTTTGCACCTTCCCCCTCCAAAAATGCGCCTTAGCGGAACAGGCCTTGCGCTGTCCAAATCTTTATGATAGGATGAAACCAGGAAAGGGGGCCGGGTATGAAAATCACAGTGGAACACACGGAATGTGAGGAAAACGAAGTCATTTTACGCTGCCGGGAGCTGGATGACGAAATGCTCCGTCTGCTGGCGCTGGTTCGCTCCGGGATGCAGAAGCTGCTGGTGTGGAACGAGCAGAAGGAGCTGCTGCCGCTGCGTGTATCCGATGTGGTATACTGCGAAACAGTGGAGGAAAAAACCTTCGTCTACACGGAAAACGGCATGTACCAGACAGCCCTGACACTGGCGGAGTTGGAGGAGCGGTGGGCCGCCACCGGGCTGCTGCGCTGCGGCAAGTCCTGCGTGGTGAACCTCTACGCCATCCGCCGCTTACGCAGCTGCGGCGCCGGGCGCATTGAGGCAGCCTTAACCACCGGCGAAAAAATCATGATCTCCCGGCACTATGCTCCCGCCCTGCGGGAAAAGCTGGGAATGTGAAAGGAGAACATCTATGAAAGGATTCAATCGGTTTTATCTGTGGGGCGTGAAAATGAAGTACCACATGAGCATCTACACGGTGGCAGGAATCTTCTTCAAGGCCGTCGTCAATGCCTTGCAGGGGGTATACACGGTGGACATTCTGACCATGCTGCAAATGCTGGTGGTAAGTATGCTGTTTGCCTGCGCGGAAACTGCCATCTTCCCGGAGGGGAAAGCCTTCGGAGACAGCAAAGGGCGGATTATTCTCTGGGCCGTTCTGGCAAACGCGGCCTTCCTGGGCGGTGCGCTGGGCTTCGGCTGGTTCCGGGGTGCGCCGGTCTGGGCTGCCATCACGCTGGTGGTGATTCTGGAAGTCGCAATGGTCGCCATGTGGTACGCCATGTGGCTGGAACGGAAGTGGGACACACGGGACTTAAACCGGAATCTCAAAAAATATCAGGAGCAATAAACACATGGCGGGTCAATGACCCGCCATGTTCCCAATTTCCCCAAAATTTACAATATCTGCCTTGACTTCCCCCGGTTTCAGTGCTATACTTCCGTGGTTTCTATAAGAAAGGACGAATGATGCGATGGAACAGCAAAAGAAAGACATGGGCACCGGCTCCGTCAAGAAATGGATGCTGCAATTAGCGGTGCCTGCCGTGGTAGCGCAGGTCATCAACCTGCTCTACAACATTGTTGACCGCATCTACCTGGGCCACATCCCCGGCATCGGCGGACTGGCCCTCACCGGTGTGGGCCTGTTCACCCCCATTCTGATGCTGATTACCGCCTTTGCCATGCTGGCGGGAGCCGGCGGTGCCCCACGGGCCGCCATCGCCATGGGCCAGGGCAACCGGGAAAAGGCGGAGAAAATCATGGGCAACTGCTTCGCGGTGCTGATGCTTCTGGCGGTGGTGCTGACCATCGTGTTTTACAAATTCTGCCCCGACCTGATCCGGCTCTTTGGCGGCAGTGACGCCACGCTTCCCTACGCGCTGGAATATGCCAACATCTATATCTGCGGCAGCGTGTTCGTGCTCATCGTCATGGGCATGAACCCCTTCATCACCACCCAGGGCTTCGCCAAGACCAGCATGCTCACCACCGTCATCGGCGCAATCATCAATATTGTCCTTGACCCTATTCTGATTTTTGGTCTCCACATGGGCGTGTCCGGCGCGGCGCTGGCCACGGTGCTCTCTCAGGCGGTCAGCGCGGTCTGGATTCTTCGCTTCCTGCGGGGCAAAAAGGCCATTCTCAAGCTGCGTCCCGCCAATATGAAGCTGGTTCCCTCCATCATCGGGCCGTGTCTTGCGCTGGGCCTGTCCAGCTTTGTCATGGTGTCCACGGAGAGCATTCTGTCCATCAGCTTTACCTCGTCTCTTGCCCGATTTGGCGGTGATGTGGCGGTGGGGGCCATGACGGTGCTGACCTCCATCAATCAACTGGTCACCATGCCCCTGAACGGCATCTGTCAGGGCGGTCAGCCTCTCATCAGCTTTAACTACGGCGCGAAAAAGCTGGATCGGGTGAAGGAGGCCTTCTTCTGCCAGTTTGGCGTCTGCGTGAGCTACACCGCCCTGTTCTGGCTGCTGCTGATGGCGGTGCCCCAGGTATTCGCGGGTATCTTTACCTCGGATACCGCGCTGGTCAGCTATGCCGCCTGGGCCATGCGAATCTACTTTGCCGGTGCTTTCTCCATCGGCTTTCAGATCAGCTGCCAACAGGCCTTTATGGCACTGGGCCAGGCGAAAAGCTGCCTTCTCATGGCCTGCCTGCGCAAGATCATTCTGCTGATTCCCCTGATTTTCATTCTCCCTCATTTCTTTGCCGACAAGGCCTTCGCCGTGTTCCTTGCAGAGCCTGTGTCGGACATTCTTGCTGCCGCTGTCACCACTGTGACCTTCTTCCGGTTCTTCACCCGGCTGCTGAAAGAAGGAAAAACTGCACAACAATGACAAAAACCGCGCCCGCCATCGGGTGCGGTTTTTACAACTTTTTCTTCGTAATTGTTACCAAATATCTTGCATTCTTTTTGTTGAAGTGCTATAATGCAAAATTGAGAGTTTGTGTCAAGTATCTTCAAAAAGGAGAATTATTTATATGTTTTCTCAGGACAAAATCCGCAATATCGCCATTATTGCCCACGTTGACCACGGCAAGACCACCTTGGTGGACGAAATGCTGAAGCAGGGTGGCATCTACCGGGAAAATCAGGCTACCGTGGAGCGGGTCATGGACTCCGGCGACCTGGAGCGGGAACGTGGCATCACCATTCTGGCGAAGAACACCTCCGTGCACTATAAGGACTACAAAATCAACATCGTGGACACGCCGGGCCACGCCGACTTCGGCGGTGAGGTGGAGCGTATCCTGAAGATGGTCAACGGCGTTATCCTGCTGGTGGACGCCGCCGAGGGCCCCATGCCCCAGACCCGGTTTGTGCTTCAGAAGGCACTGGAGCTGGGCCACAAGGTCATCGTAGCAGTCAACAAGATCGACAAGCCCGACGCCCGAATCCACGAGGTCATGGACGAGGTGCTGGAGCTGCTGCTGGACCTGGACGCCACCGACGAGCAGTTTAACTCCCCCACCGTGTTCTGCTCCGGCCGTCAGGGCACCGCTTCCTACGGCCCGGACGAAACCGGCACCGATCTGACTCCCCTGTTTGAAACCATTGTCAACTACATCCCCGCCCCCGGCGGCGACGACACCGCGCCTTTGCAGCTGCTGGTGTCCTCCATTGACTACAACGAGTACGTTGGCCGGATCGCCGTAGGCCGTGTGGAGCGGGGCACTATCAAGGTCAATCAGGAGGTCACCATCTGCGACTTCCACGATCCCGAGGTCAAGCAGAAAGGCAAGGTTGTGGCCCTGTACGAGTTTGACGGTCTTGGCAAGAACCCCATCCCCGAGGCACACGCCGGTGAGATCGTGGCTCTGTCCGGCATGTCGGACATCACCATCGGCCGCACCCTGTGCGCCCCCGACTGCGTGGAGCCGTTGCCCTTTGTGAAAATCTCCGATCCCACCATCGAAATGACCTTCGCCGTCAACGATTCTCCCTTCGCCGGCAAGGAGGGAAAATTTGTCACCTCCCGGAACCTGCGGGACCGGCTGGAAAAGGAGCTTCTCAAGGATGTGTCCCTCCACGTTACCGAGCAGGGCACCGATGCCTTCAACGTGGCGGGCCGTGGCGAAATGCACCTGTCCATCCTGATGGAGACCATGCGCCGGGAGGGCTACGAGTTCTCCGTGTCCACCCCCCGTGTGCTGACCAAGACCATCGACGGAAAGCTCTGCGAGCCTATCGAGCGGATGGTTGCCGATGTGCCCGAGGAGTGCATGGGCTCCGTCATTGAAAAGATGGGCCGCCGGAAGGGTGACCTGCTGGGCATGACCCCCATGGGCAGCCGCTACCGTCTGGAGTTCCTGGTTCCCTCCCGGGGCCTGTTCGGCTATCGCAGCGAATTCCTCACCGACACCAAGGGCGAGGGCATCATGTCCTCCGTGCTGGATTCTTACGCCCCCATGAAGGGTGAAATTGAGCGCCGTCTGGTGGGCTCCCTCATCGCCTTCGAAACCGGTGAAGCCGTGACCTACGGTCTGGGCGCCGCCCAGGAGCGGGGCACCCTGCTGATCGGGCCCGGCACCGCTGTCTACGCCGGTATGGTGGTGGGCATTTGCAGCCGCAACGAGGATATGACCGTCAACGTCTGCAAGCGCAAGCAGCTGACCAATATGCGTGCCGCCGGCTCCGACGACGCCATCCGTTTGGTGCCCCCCAAGATCATGTCTCTGGAGCAGTGCCTGGAATTCCTGGCGGATGACGAGCTGCTGGAATGCACCCCCAAGAGCCTGCGTATCCGCAAGCGGGAGCTGGATCACAGCGTCCGTATGCGCAACCTCATGAAGAAGCGGGCCCAGGAGCAGGGCTGATCCGGCGGCGAGTCGCCGCGGACAATGCGGGCCGCAAGGCGGCTAGCCAATGCGTTACGAACGCTGGAGGTTAACGTACATCCTTTGGGCCCCTCGACCGGTGCTGCTCAGCAAATTGGAATTTAGCGGCCAGTGGCCGCAGACAATGCGTCACGGACTCTGACAGTCATCCTCCATCCTTTGGGCCCCTCGACAGGAACTGCTTAGGAAATTGTAATTTGGCGCACTGGCACGGGAGCGCCATGGCTTCCCCCGGGGGTGGTGCTCCGCGCAGCGAGACTGATGAGGATCGGCGAAATGTATCGATTACCAATGCAGTTCGTTAAAAAGGTACTATTTTGAAGGCTGTACCTTCTCATTTGACTGCACTCCGTGTGGTAAGCTGTCGCCGTTCCTCATCCGCCCCCTTCGGGGGCACCTTCCCCCCGGGGGAAGGTATTAGATCGCCAAATTCCAATTTGTTGCTTTACTCAGAGCTTTTTGGGAAATAATGATTGACCAAACCGCATTTTTCGGTTATAATGGTCTGGCATGACCGTAGGGTCATGTGAATTTGTGTTGCTGCGGTCAATTTTTGACTGTTGAGCATATTGAATTTTGACAGGAGGTGTAAGTGTTATGAAGCGTACCTACCAGCCCAGCCGTCGTCATCGTTCCAAGGTCCACGGTTTCCGTCAGAGAATGGCTACTTCCAACGGCCGTAAGGTTCTGGCCCGCCGTCGCGCCAAGGGCCGCAAGGTTCTGTCCGCCTGATGCGCCTGTTGCGTGGGTCGATACCACACAAAACGGAATAGCGCCTACAGAGCGAAACGGGAGCTACAGCGGGGTGAATGCAGCATTCGCCCCGCTCCCTTTTTAGCAGGGCGCATTTGCGATAGGATGATTTCATGAAGTATTCAACCAGTCTGAAACTCAATCACATCTTTCGCCGCCTGTACCACACCTCCGGCTTTGCGGATGGTCTTCTGGTGCTCTATGCCCGGAAGAACCGGACCGCCGAAAACCGGGTGGGCATTACCGTCAGCAAGAAGCTGGGCAAGGCTCATGTGCGCAACCGCACTCGCCGCCGTATTCGGGAGGTCTACCGGCTCAACGAGGCGTGCTTTCGCCCCGGCTGGGACATTGTGGTGGTTGCCCGCAGCAAGGCTGTGGACGCCGAGTTCTCTCAGCTCACGAAGAGCTATCTGACGCTGGCGAAAAAGGCGGGGCTCCTCCGGGAGGGTGTCCAGCCATGAAAACCATCCTCATCGCCCTGATTCGCTTTTATCAGCGGAATATTTCTCCGTTTTTTCCGGCCCGGTGCCGGTTTCGGCCTACCTGCAGCGCCTACGCCATGGAAGCAATTGGCAAGTACGGGGCATGGAAGGGCGGCATTCTCGCCCTGAAGCGGTTTTTACGCTGCAATCCCTTCTACAAGGGAGATATTATCGACCCCGTGCCATGACTGCCGATCCCCACAACTCTTAAGGAGGAAAGCCAATGATTCTCGCATTCAAGCTCAGCGACATCATCACCGTTCCCTTCGGCTGGCTGCTGGCACTGCTGTACCACACCACCAACAACTATGGTGTCGCTCTGATCATCTTCGGTCTGGCGGTTCAGGTCATTCTGACGCCCATCAATGCCAAGGCGAAAAAGGGCATGATGGGTATGTCCCGTCTGACCCCCCAGGTGCAGGACATCCAGCGCCGCTACCCCAACGACCCCCAGAAGCAGAATGAACTGACCCAGAAGCTGTATCAGGACGCGGGCGTGTCCATGACCGGCGGCTGCCTGTGGAGCTTCATTCCCATGCTGATTCTGATTCCCCTGTACGCCGTCATCCGTCAGCCCATCACCTACATCCTCATGGAGTCTCAGGAGACTGTCACCGAGATCATCCGTGTTCTGAAGGAGCTGGCGCCTGATATCTTCACCAAGAACAGCTACTACGATGAGATCTATGCGGCTCAGGCCATCCCCATGTACGCCGAGCAGCTGAAGGCCGCCATTCCCGCCATCAAGGACGTCACTCTGGCTGGCATCAACTTTAACTTCCTGGGCATCAACCTGGGCGCTGTGCCCCAGTTCAACATTTTCAGCTCCACCTGGGTCTGGAACTGGGCGCATATCGGCGCGTTCCTGATCCCCTGCCTGTCCGCCGGCTCTCAGGTGCTGCAGATGTGGATCAGCCAGAAGACCAACGATTCCGTCATCACCAACGACAAGGGCGTTCAGGACGCGGAAACCGCCAAGAATTCCCAGTCCGCCCAGACCAATCAGGTCATGATGTGGATGATGCCGCTCATGTCCCTGTGGATCGGCTTCACCCTGTCCGCCGGTCTGTCTCTGTACTGGTTCATCGGCGGCGTGTTCCGCATGATCACCGACCCCATCATGACCAACCACTACCGCAAGATCTACGACGCCGAGGATGCCATCCGGCTCCAGAAGGCGATGGAGGAAGAGCGGATCGAGGCCGAGAAGGAACGCGTCCGGGCCGAGCGCCGGGCCGCAAACCCCGACGGCATCACCACCAACACCAGCAAGAAGAAGCTGCAGAAGCAGCAGCGGGATCAGGAGCAGGCCGCCAAGGCTGCCGCCGCCAAAGAGTACGCTGCCCGGAAGGGAATTGTGGAGGACGAGGATGAGGAGGACGACTGTATGTCCGGCATCCCCAGCCGTCCCTACTGCAAGGGCCGCAACTACGACCCCAACCGCTACAGCGCAACGGAGGAATAAACCATGGAAAAAACCATTGTATCCACCGGAAAAACCATTGATCTGGCCATCGAGGCCGCTCTGAACCAGCTGGGTCTGGATCGGGACAGCGTGTCCGTCATGGTTCTGCAGCAGGCCAAAACCGGCTTCCTGGGCTTTGGCGCTCAGCCCGCCAAGGTTCAGCTGACCTATGAAGTTCCGGACCCCGTGGTGGAGAAGGCCCCCGAGAAGCCCAAGAGCGCTCTGGGCAGCGCTTCCCGCTCCAAGCCCAAGGCCACCGCCATTCCCGGCGTTACCCCCGAGCCTCCCAAGCCCGAAACTCCCAATCCTCCCAAGGCCGAAGCGCCGAAGCCTCCCCGTCAGGACAAGCCCAAGGCTCCCCGCCCCGAAAAGAAGGCGGAAGCCCCCAAGATCCCCAGAGAGCCGAAGCCCGAAAAGAAGGCGGAGCCCAAGGTCTATGTCCCCGCCGAGGCCGGCTCCACCGAGGAAAAAATTGAGGTCTTCATCAAGGGCCTGCTGGAGCACATGGGATCTCAGGCTGTTCCCCACTGCGTGAAGGTGGAGAATAACACCTATAAGGTTGACCTGGTAGGCGACGATCTGGGCTACCTGATCGGCCGCCGGGGCGACACCCTGGACGCCATTCAGCATCTGGCCAACTACACCATCAACCGCGGCGTGGACGGTCACGTCCGGGTGAATGTGGACGCCGAGTGCTACCGGGAAAAGCGGGAGGACAGCCTGCGCCGCTATGCCCGCAAGAAGGCACAGCAGGTCCTGAAGGCTCGCCGCCGCACCACGCTGGAGCCTATGAACGCCTACGAGCGTCATGTGATCCACGCCGCCCTGCAGGATATGGACAACATCACCACCCACTCCACCGGTGTGGAGCCCAACCGCCGGGTGGTCATCGAGTATGTGAGATAACAGTTAAGCCCCAGCCAAAAGCTGGGGCTTAAGCGGCGAGTCGCCGCGGACAATGCGTCACGAACACTGGGTGCTTATCGTACATCCTTTGGGCCCCTCGACTGGAACTGCTCAGTAAAAGAAGAATATTGCCACAAAAAACAGGGAGCAGTCCATGAACTGCTCCCTGCTATTCTATGCAAATCAGGCGCGCTCAGCGGCCTCCACAACGTGCTTCATGAGAACGGAAGTGGTGACGGAGCCCACACCGCCGGGAACGGGGGTGATGGCGTCTACGATGGCTTCCACCTCGTCGAACTTAGCGTCGCCGGCGATGGCGCCCTTGCCCCCCTTGGCGTTGGGCTTGTTCTCGTCCCAGTTGATGGACACGTCGATGACCACCTGACCGGGCCGGACGTAGTCGGCGGTGAGAGAGTTCAGCACACCGGCGGCGGAGACGATAATGTCAGCGCCCTTGCAGATTTCGGCGGTGTTGACGGTCTTGGTGTGGCAGACGGTGACGGTGGCGTTCTTGCCCATGAGCATCATGGCGGCGGGCTTGCCGACCACCAGGGAGCGGCCAATCACAACGGCGTTTTTGCCCTTGCAGTCGATGCCGTAGTAGTCCAGAATCTCCATGCAGGCGGAGGGGGTGCAGGGAGCGAAGCCCAGATCACCGAGGCCCTCAAACACGCCGGCGTTGGACAGGTGGGTCATGCAGTCCACGTCCTTCTGGGGAGCCAGACGGTTGCAGATCTCGTTCTGGTCAGCCTTCAGGTGCTTGGGCAGGGGCCGGAACATGAGAACGCCGTGAATGGAGTCGTCAGCGTTGACCTGATCGATGACAGCCAGAACATCCTCCTTGGTAGCATCAGCGGGCAGCTCGAACTTCTTGACCTCCACGCCCACCAGCTCAGCCCGCTTGGTAGCGCCCTTCTCGTAGGACAGGTCGGAGGGGTCAGCGCCCACGCGGATGATGCCCAGGGTGGGGACAATGCCCTTCTCCCGCAGAGCGGCGGTACGGGTCTGCAGATTGGCGTTCAGAGCGTCGGTGACTTCCTTGCCCAACAGTAACTTAGCCATGTAACATTTCTCCTTACTATTTTGATTCTAAAAACAACCTTTTGAATTTGTTTCGTTACCGAGTGACACCCAATGGCGTAACGACTACAGGTACGTCGGTAACGCATTAGCCATCGGCCTTGCCGACCACATTGGCTGGCCACTCCGTAAAACAGGGTTCCATCTTCTTGCGCAGTAACGAACCGAGCAGCGCCCAATGGTGTAACGACTACAGACAAGTCGGTAACGCATTGCCAGCGGCGGCTCGTCGCTTACTGACCGAAGCCTGCCTTGACTTCGTTGAAGATTTCGTCTGCCAGAGCGCAGTATTTGGTCAGCATGGCGTTGGCCTTGCTGTTCAGCTCCTCGGCGACTTCCCGGTTTTTCAGGGTCTTGGTGTTGATGAACACGTTCAGGGAAGCAGCCTGCAGAGCGGCCTTGCAGCACACCGCGCCGCAGCCGGCATCGGAAACAGCCAGCCGAGAGCCCTTGGCGGCAAACACAGCCACGCAGTCAATGGCCTCGCAGCACAGCTCCATGATGTGCATAGGCACCTTGCAGGCGGTGATGGTGGCTTCTTCCAGAATCTTATCCCGGTTGGGGTCGTCCTTGGGGATACCATAGGCCTTGGACAGGGGAACAAATCCCTTGTCGTCCTCTTCCACCTGGTTCAGCAGTTCGGTCTGGAGGGCGTCACACTTGGCCTTCAGGGCGATGATTTCCGCTTCCACATCGGCGTATTTCTTCTTGCCCACGGTCAGGGAGCCGACCATGTTGCCCAGAGCGGTGCCGATGGCGCCAACCAGCGCAGCAGCGCCGCCGCCACCAGGTGCGGGCGCGTTGGAGGCCAGCACTTCCACAAAGGTGCGGCAGGATTCCATTGTCATATCCATAGTTCAGTTTCTCCTAAAACAGTATTGTAGGGCGGGGTCATGACCCCGCCGACGCACCAATCTCTTTGTATCGGTGTCGTTCTTTTGGGAATGCACTGTGCGCACCGATTTTCATCCGCTTAAAATACCACCCGGGTGGGGGGGGTCTTGACCCCGCCCTACGAGTGCGCACAATTCGGAAAAAGCACAGGCGAGGGGTCGCCTGTGCTTTTTGGGTTAAGTAGAAATGGCTTAGAACAGGCCAGTGATCTTGCCGGTCTCGTCCACGTCGATGCGCTCGGCAGCGGGAACCTTGGGCAGGCCGGGCATGGTCATGATCTCGCCGGTCAGAGCGACCAGGAAGCCAGCGCCGGCGGAAACCTTCACGTTCCGGACGGTGATGGAGAAGCCACGGGGGGCGCCCAGCTTGGTCTGATCATCGGAGAAGGAGTACTGAGTCTTGGCCATGCAGATGGGCATATGGTCGTAGCCCAGCTCGGTCAGGGTCTTGATCTGCTTCTCGGCGTTGGCGGTGAAGTTCACGCCGTCAGCGTGGTAAATCTTCTTGGCGATGGCCTCAATCTTCTCCTTGATGCTGCAATCCAGCTCGTAGGAGAAGGTGAAGTCGTTGGGTTGCTCGCACAGACGGACAACTTCCTTAGCCAGCTCGATGCCGCCTTCGCCGCCCTTGCCCCAAACCTCGGACAGAGCAACGTTGACGCCCAGCTCCTTGCACTTGGTCTCGATGAGCTTCAGCTCGGCCTCGGTGTCGGTGGGGAAGCGGTTGATGGCGACCACGCAGGGCAGCTTGTAGACGGTGGTGATATTCTCAACGTGCTGCAGCAGGTTGGGCAGGCCCTTCTCCAGAGCCTCCAGGTTCTCCTTGCCGGTCTCGGCCTTGGGCACGCCACCGTTGTACTTCAGGGCACGGGCGGTAGCGACCAGAACCACGCAGGAGGGCTTCAGACCAGCCATGCGGCACTTGATGTCCAGGAACTTCTCAGCGCCCAGGTCAGCGCCGAAGCCGGCCTCGGTGATGGCGTAATCGCCCAGCTTCAGAGCGATCTTGGTAGCGGTAACGGAGTTACAGCCGTGAGCGATGTTGGCGAAGGGGCCGCCGTGAACGAAAGCGGGGGTATGCTCCAGAGTCTGAACCAGGTTGGGCTTCAGAGCGTCCTTCAGCAGAGCGGCCATAGCGCCCTGAGCGTTCAGATCGCCAGCGGTGACGGGCTTGCCGGCGTAGGTGTAGCCAACTACCAGACGAGCCAGACGGTTCTTCAGATCGGTAATGTCGGAGGCCAGGCACAGAACTGCCATGATCTCGGAAGCCACGGTGATGTCGTAGCCGTCCTCACGGGGAGTGCCGTTGACCTTGCCGCCCAGGCCGTCCACCACGAAACGCAGCTGACGGTCGTTCATGTCAACGCAGCGGCGCCAGGTAATCTGACGGGGGTCGATGCCCAGAGCGTTGCCCTGATAAATATGGTTGTCCAGCATGGCGGCCAGCAGGTTGTTGGCAGCGCCGATGGCGTGGAAGTCACCGGTGAAATGCAGGTTGATGTCCTCCATGGGGACGACCTGAGCGTAGCCGCCGCCGGCAGCGCCGCCCTTGACGCCGAACACGGGGCCCAGAGAGGGCTCACGCAGGGCGACCATGACGTTCTTGCCGATCTTGCGCATACCGTCAGCCAGACCGACAGTGGTCGTGGTCTTGCCCTCACCGGCGGGGGTGGGGTTGATGGCGGTAACCAGAATCAGCTTGCCGTTGGGCTTGTCGGCCATATCCTTCAGGATATTGTAGTCAACCTTTGCCTTGTAGTTGCCGTACTGCTCCAGATACTTCTCGTCCACACCCGCGATCTTGGCGATCTCACGAATGTGCAGCATCTCGGTTTCCTGTGCGATTTCGATGTCAGACTTGAATCCCATGTTAATACACTCCTTGTAATGTGTTGGTGCCTGCCGTTCTTGGCCCGGCCCGTACAGGATCGGATGCGGCTGCCGTTGAAATGGCTCACCGCATATTTATTCGGTACTTAAGTACCGAAATAAGAATACCACTCTTTCCATGGATTGTCAATATGTATCCGCGATTTTCTTTGTAAAATTTCCATGATTTCTGTGGATAGGAGACAAATTGCGCAGGCCTGCGCCGTTACTTTTTATGGATTTGGAACAGAATTTCCACGTCATCGGTCTGGTTTGTAGAAATCGTCAATTTTGCCTGTCCGGCACGGCCCACGGTTCGCAGATAAGCGCCGGTCATGCCGCCCTCGGCGGTGACCACCTCCGGTCCCACCAGCTGGGCGTCCCCCTCCAGCTTCAGGTGCACCGGCAGCTGGGCATAGGGAGCGGGGTTGCCGTTTTCATCCAGAATCCGGATGCGGACCGCCGCCATGTCGTAGGTATCCCCCTCCGTCAGGCGGACGCTGCTGGGGATTGCCTCCAGATGGAGCCGCGCGCTGGGGCCCAAGGTGCAGCTCGCGGTCACCTCTCCATCCTTCACCGCCATCAGCCGCCAAACCGTGGCTTCCCCGCCCCAGTTGCCCACATATTTTTCGTAGAGCTTCACGGCGTCGTCGTATTTCAGGCCGTACTTCATCATGGCATAGCCCATTTTTGCCGTCTCAGCCGCCGGCAGGTCCGCCAAACCGTATTTGCGCACCGCCAGCAGGCAGGAGCGCAGCAGCTCCGCCTTCTTTTTGTCGAAGCCCTCCTGGGTTTCCAGCAAGGACCCGATGGTGTCGTCAATCACCATGGGGCTGTGGGGAAGGGCCGCCCAGCGCTCCCCGGTGAGCCGGGTGACGAAGGTGCCGTTCTTATATACATTCACGGAGTCGGCATTGGTGAACACCAGCACCTCCCCGATCTGTCCGCCGGGGTAATCGCCGATGTCCATGGTGGTGCCCACCGCCAGCACGGGCTTGTCATCGCCTTGGCTTGCATAGGCGAAGGCTGCCAGCTTGGGATTCCGGAAGGCATCCATAACCCCGTGGTAGCACACCCGATCACCGGAGCCGAAGTCCCGGTGGGTGGGGTAGTCGAACATACACCAGCCGAAGCAGCCCAGATGCTCCCTGTTCGCCATGGCGTCATTCAGTACCTGCATATGCCGCCGGGCCTGCTCCTGCCGTTTTTGCCAGGGATCGAAGGACTTGGTGGGGAACATATGCCCGTTATGCTCGGAAATCAGCAGGGGCTTGTCCCCGGTGACCGCCTTTTTGGGCTTGCAGCCGGGGTTATCCCCGGTGTGGGAGAAGTCGTTGTAAGCGTACACATCCTCCAGGGGGCTGCTCTTTTCCAGATACCGCACACCGGAGGTGGGGCGGCTGGGGTCCAAGGCATGAGCAATGCCGTTTGTCATGCGGTACAGCTCGTCATCGTCCTGACTTTCGTTGACGCGCACGCCCCACAGCACGATGCTGGGATGATTCCGGTATTGCAGGACCATTTCCCGGGTATTTTCCATGGCCTGTTTCTTCCAGTCCGTACCGCCGATGTGCTGCCAGCCGGGAATCTCCGTAAATACCAGCAGCCCCAGCCGGTCACACTCGTCCAGAAAATAGTGGCTCTGGGGATAGTGGGAGGTGCGCACGGCGGTGCAGCATAGCTCCTCCTTGAGAATCCGGGCGTCCTCCCGCTGCAAAGTCTCCGGGGCGGCATAACCGATATAGGGCCAGCACTGGTGCCGGTTCAGCCCCCGCAGGAAGGTTTTATGCCCATTGAGGTAGAACCCATCGTTCCGGAACTCCGCCACCCGGAAGCCCACCTTCTGCTCCTTCACATCCATAACCCGGCCAATTTTCAGCAGGCTCACCCGGCAGGTGTAGAGTACCGGGTGTTTTGTATCCCAGGGCTTGACCCCGGGGCACTGGATGGTGATGACGCCATCGGTGGTAAAGGCCTTCCTTAGAAGCTCCCGTTCCCCCTTGTACAGCTCCACCAGCAGCAGGCATCCGTGGGCATTGTGGAGGGTGGGGCGGATTTTCAGGGTGGTCAGAGCAGGGGTAGTGATGAAGATATCCTCAATATAGCTTCTTTCCCGCACATCCAACCAGACCTCCCGGTACAGGCCGCCGTAGGTCAGATAGTCGATGACGTTGCCGAAGGGCGGGATCGCGGGGTTTTCCGTGGTGTCCAGCCGGACGCACAGCAGATTTTCTTCCCCCAGAACCGCGGCATCGGTGATCTCCACCCGGAAGCCGGTGTAGCCGCAGCGGTGGGTGGTCAGCTCCCTGCCATTCAGGTACACCGTGGCGATGTGGGCCGCGCCGTCAAATTGGAGGAAAATGTGCTTTCCCACCAGCTCCTGCCCCAGATTCAGCCTTCTGCGGTAGCCGCAGAAGCCCTGATAGGCCATGGGATCGGCATAATGCAGCGGCAGTTCCGCCACCGTGTGGGGCAGGCGAACCGGGTCCCCCTGTCCTTCTCCCAGAGCGAATCCGTCAAACCATTCCGGTATGAATTCCCATTCGTTGCAAAGACTGCGCATTTCGCCGCCTCCTGTTCATCTTTCACGCTTTTCGTATTATACTCCACCGGAAACCATTACACAAGCACCAAAAAGCCTGCCTTTCGACTGACTGAAAAAAGCTGAACTGCTCCCCGTCAAGAGGACAATGAAATAATATAAGAATTTTGTAGAGATGCACAGCGCTGCGGCGCTGTGGGAACCGTGGATTCCGTGCGCTTTGTGCCAAAAGCACAAGCGTACAGAATTCACGGTTTTATTTAT